>JBBQSY010000052.1:0-24632 GCA_038213495.1 Bacteroidales bacterium | reverse complement strand
CAAGCTCTTTATGACGCACTAAAATACAAGTACGCCCCCTTTGTAAAGAAAAAATCTGTAGTACACAAATCGGAACTCGAAAATTGCCAACTTATTGAAAAGCAGTTAGCTCTGTCTGGATAGCTGCAATGTGGGTTAAGTGACTTATTTTGAAATAATTACTTAAATAAAAACTACCCATGTAACGCATATATTTCCGTTACATGGGTAGTTTCTTGTGTAAAACACCTTGCAGGTGTGCAGACACAATTATTTATTCCAAACCGGCAATCTTCCCGGGGTAGCAGGAGCGCCTAGTTTTTCAACTTCAGCTTCGAGATTTTTAAGCTCGGTTTCTCCTATGCGTTTCACCTGGTCGTAAACCGACGGAAACTCAGCCATCAGGACAGCATACGCATCATGCTGCGTTTGTGTGGGAGCACTGGTTGATCCCCAGCTTGCATAAACCATAGTCGAAAGCCTGTTGTATAAGGTAACAGGTGCCGGAGGATTCTCTTCGTCGCTGGGCTTGTTGCTGTTGTTATTGAATTTCAATTTTACAGTTTCCAGTTGTTCCGAAACCTTTCGGATGCGGGCACGCAAATCGTCATTGGCACCCGGAACCGAGTTTAAGGCAGTCTGGAGTGCATACGATCTTTTCAGCAGATCATCGACATATTGATCTGTTCCGCGCATCACCCTGGAGAGTTCGGTTACTTTCTTCTGGAATTCAGCTACCGCTGCCTTGTCAGGAGCCGGCAAAGTAGTATTGTTTAATACCACAGCATTGAATTCAACGGGGCCGGTGAGCTGTTTCACGCTGTCGCGGACAGTTATCGAAAGGCTTACTTTATAGTTGCCTGGCATAACCGGTATTCCTCTTCCCGGAGTGGCAAAAGGATCGTATTTGTCTTTCCCGTCAACAGGCGATTTACCCGGATAGCGCAAATCCCAGTTTATGCGGTTTATACCTGCCGAAGGAGCTTTATTGATACGGATCACTTCTTTTCCTGCTGCATCCGTAACAGTAAATGTAAGGTATGCCGGGATTTCTTCGCGCTCGGCTCGTAACACGGAATCAGTGGGTTGTGGAATGCGCTCGCTCTTTTCGAATAATTTCTTTTCCCTATCCTGGCGCATGGCTTTCAATGTCTTGGGTGCATCTTTGAGGTAATAAGTGAAAACAGCACCGAAATCAGGATTCTTAGCTATAAAGTATGTTGATCCCTGTCCGTATCTTGCACCGGAAGGGATATACATCAATGCATCTTTTACAGGGAAAAGATAGGCATCCTTATCAAGCATGTCCTTGGTTACAAGGCGGAGCGGTGAATAATCTTCAAGGATATAAAAGCCACGACCGAAAGTAGCAATCGCCAGGTCGCTTTCTCTTTTCTGTATGGTAATATCGCGAACAGGTATGGAAGGAAGGCCGCTTTTAAGTTGTGTCCATATTTTTCCGCCGTCGGTGCTGAAATAAAAACTGAATTCAGTTCCCACAAACAAAAGATCCGGATTTATAAAATCCTGCTGTATGCTGTGTACAGTTTCATTATTCGGCAGGTTGGCTGCTATGGAAGTCCAGGTGCGGCCTTTGTCGGAACTTTTAAAAACGTAAGGTTTGAAATCATCACGAAGTATATTGTCGAACGATGCAAAAACAACATTCGCATCAAAACGGGATGCCATCAGGTCGCTTACAAATGTATTTTCGGGTACTCCGGGGAATTTATCCGTTTTTATCCAGGTTTTACCGGCATCTTCGGTAACCTGTATCACGCCGTCATCTGTCCCTACATACAACAGATTTTCTTTCACCGCCGATTCGTCCATCGAAACAATGGTACCATAAAGTGATGTTGAAATATCTTTTACCACGGCATCGTAACTCCAGAATTTACCCATTACCGGCCAGGTATTTCTGTCGATATTCGCGGTGAGATCCTCGCTGATCACCTGCCAGGTATTGCCACGGTCGTCGCTGCGGAAAACCTTGTTGGCAGCACAATACAGTCGTGTTGGCGAATGCGGGCTGAGGATCAGCGGGGTGTTCCAGTTCCAGCGGTAGGTGAGTTCGCCTTTGCGGGGTTCAGGACGTATGTCGATGGCTTCTGCACTTTTACGATCGTAACGAACCATACCGCCGTACTGCGATTCCGCGTACACGATATTTGGATCTACCGGATCGATCTGCGACCAGAAACCATCACCACCATTTGTAACAAACCAATCGTCACTTACCACTCCCGATCCGCTGATGTTGCGCGAAGGTCCTCCAAAACTGTTGTTGTCCTGAGTTCCACCATAAATATAGTAGAAAGGTACTGAATTGTCGACCTGCACGCGGTAGAACTGGGTTACAGGCAGATTCGATTTGAAAACATATTCTTTACCACCATCGAATGATTCGTAAACACCGCCGTCGCCGCCAATAAACAAATGTTGTGTATCGGAAGGATCAATCCAGATGGCATGATCGTCCACATGGCGTTTATTATTGCCGATGGATTGCCAGGTTTTTCCACCGTCGTCGGTAAACTGCGATACGGTTTCGGTCGAGTATATTTTATCGATGTCTTTCGGATCGCAGGTAATTTCGTTGTAATACTGGCCCTGGGCGAAATGATCGCTCATTTTCTGCCAGGTTTCGCCACGGTTAGTGCTTCGGTAAAAGCCGGAGGTTTCGCCGGCTGCCTCAATAATGGCAAACACATAATCCGGATTCACCGGCGAAATTGCCAATCCGATTCCACCCATATCACCGCCGGGCAGACCGCTTTTCAGTTTATCCCAGGATTCGCCTCCATTTACAGATTTATAAATGGCTGTTTCGGGACCACCGCCAATTTTGGTAAACACATGCCTGCGGCGTTGTTCGCTGCTTGCATATAGGAGATTGGAATCGCGTGGATCCATCAAAATATTGTTCACCCCGGTATTTTCACTTATTTCAAGGATTTTCTTCCAGGTTTTACCGCCGTCGGTGGTTTTATAGAGTCCGCGATCGCCACCCGGTCCCCATACGGACCCTTCGGCTGCTACATAAACGATATCGCTGTTTTTGGGATCGATAACGATTTTACCTATTTGCCTTGAGTCCTTTAAACCCATGCTTTTCCACGATTTGCCGCCGTCGTTGCTTTTATAAACGCCGTCGCCGTATCCAAGCGCACGCTGATGGTTGTTTTCGCCTGTTCCAACCCATACAACATTGGAATTATTCGGATCGATAACCACCACCCCGATAGAGTAGGATTTCTGTCCGTCGAAAACCGGGTCGAAAGTGGTTCCGTTGTTAATCGTTTTCCATACGTGACCCGAAGCCACTGCCACAAACCACTCGCTGTGATTGTTGGGATTTACGGCAAAATCGGCTATACGTCCCGAAGTAAAGGCAGGCCCGATGGAGCGCCATTTTAGTCCGCTGAAAGTAGCCGATTTTAAGGTATCGGATTTGGCATCCTCTTTTACAGCCTCTTTTTTAGCTTTGGTCTTTTCTTTTTTGGCTTTGGCTTTCTGCGCCATAGAGGCTGAGCCCGAAAACAGGAAAACAGCAAAAAGCAAGGTCGCGATTATACTGTTTAAAAAAGTAATTGTGGTTTTTCGCATTGGATTTTGATTTAAGTTGTTATAGAATTTCACTCTGTAAAAATTTAGAACAGAGTATTGTATAGATAAAAGATAACAAAGATGGAATTTTATTCTTAACCAACATCCAAATAAAACCTGAAATATGCAAAACGGCTTTTTTAGCCTGTGAATGAATCATAAAATCTGTTAAAATAATTTTGCCGTGCAACCTTATATCTATACATTTGACCTTTGATTTGAATTTGAAGTTTTCAATATATTTTGTCATATTTTGATAAACAAAAAATTTACGAATTATCCGGCTTTGTTTAAAATTATAAACCTTTAAGTATGAAAAAGAGTAAACTTACCGCACTGCTTCTTGTTTTTATGGTTGTACTTTCTGCAACATCTTCCTTTGCACAGGATTCCACATTTAAACTATCGGATTATAAAAATCCGAATTATTTCTACCAGTCGCTGGATCTGAATTTTGGGCTGAACAGCGGGTTGAGGATTGATAAGTTGAATGCAACAAATGGCTATGGATCAAATGACTTTTCTATAAATTCCAACACCGGGGCAACCTATTCGCTTTCTATAAACTCGCCTAAAACTCAAACGGAATTACAATCTTTTATCAGTGCAGCGATCGAGTCCTCGGTATATAATCAAGATATGAAAATAGATAATTACAAAGGCAATCGGAATAAATTCAGCCAAATCGAAAATCTGAATCTCAATGGTTTGAAAAGGTTTTATAATGAAAAACAGAACTATTTTGAAGTTGGCGGCACATTATATTGTAGATTTGATGGCAGCAAGGACAAAAATAAATCTACCACCTCATTTCAGAATACGAATGAATTCACAGAAGAATCTAAAAGATTCAACCTGGATATCACAGGAGTATTCCTTATTGGAAAAGGCCGGATTGAGCAAGTTCAGGATGCACGGCTTGCAATGTATTTGCTTGATGATCTGAAAAATCTTAAGCGGGAAAACCAGCAGGCTTCCGACGAAGATGTACTTGCACTCGCCCGCACAATAACTTCCCTTAAATACAAGCGATTTTTCGATGGCAGGCTCCGAAAGATTCATGAAATTACTGTTATAGATTCATTTTTATTTAAAAACAATATTGCAGGAACTGCAGATGCTGCTTATTTTACCTCTCTGAATGACAATTGGAATTATGCGAACAACCCTATCCGTTACAGCGGTAAGCGACTTTTTACCGGTATTGAGGGGAAATACAGTCATACTTATTTCAATCACATTAGTGAGGTTATTGAACCAGTTTATGAGCTAACGGAATATACTATTTATACAACTCCTGTAGGCGTAAATCTGGTTGCCGGTATCAATTTTGAAAATCCGAAAACCCTCACATGGCAGAATTCAGCCAACATTAAAATCGGAGTTGGTATACAGCAGTGGATTGAAAACCGGGAATTATCAGATACAGCATATTCAAGCAATTCTTATAATCAGTCGTTTCCATCCATGAAACTGGAAGCCGATTATGGATTCGGTTATTACCCAAACTCACGCACCTGGCTAACTTTTGACTGGTGGATTCTGAGTGGATGGGATAAGGAAATGTATGGAAACACAAAAAAAGATAAAGAAGATTACCAGAATAGCTTCTATACCTATACCGGCCCTGAGTTTCATGCCTATTATTACCTTTCAGAAAAACTCAGATTAAGCTTAAGTTACACCGGATATATTTATTTCTCTAACAATAAGTACAAATATGATGTTCCGGCAGGAGAAAGTGATCACAGAAACTTAACATTTTGGAATCATCGTTTAAATGCGGGCCTCACCTACAGCCTGTTCTAAAAATCTTCATTTACCACAGAGGCACGGAAGCCACTAAGAAACACAGCGAATGATTTTAGAAATCCGTATTCCTGTTTATAGTGCTTATAAGAAAACGGGTTTAAAATGAGTTTTGCCCACGCGCACCCCTTAGTCCCCGTAGGGGAAAGTCCTCGCACGCAGAAGATTGAGTTTTGCATGCTAAATCTAAAATTAATAAAAATGAGCATTTTTAAGTAAAATGATGAGTTTTCTTATTGACACTATATAGGTATTTGGAAAACATTAAAAACCTCCGTGCCCTCCATGCCTCCGTGGTTTACCCCTTTCGTAAATCAAAGACAATAATATAATTATCACATCCATACAACCATTTTGCCTTAACCCTGCCCTTTACTGTCAGAAAGCTGTAAATAAAGAAACAACAAAGGAAACGTGGTAACAAAGGCAAATTAAGTATTACTTTTGTTAAAGGCTAAACCGATATACGATTGAGGAACGTTGTACAACTGCTAACCGGCAACAAAAGCGATATGGAACGGGAACTTGTGCAGGGTTGCACCCGTAGCGACCGTATTGCCCAGCACGACCTCTACTACAAGTATTGCAATGCCATGTTCACCATTGCATACCGCATTGTGAACAACCGCGACGATGCCCATGATGCACTTCAGGATGCTTTTATACAGGTGTTCCGTGATATCGGGCAATTCAGGTTCAATTCGACCCTGGGAGCATGGATCAAAACCATTGTCGTACGTACTTCGCTGCGACAGCTTTCGAAAAACAGGCACCTCACATTTTCCGATATGGATGAAGTACCGAGTGATGAAATGATTCTTATTCCCGATACACTGAGCAGTGAATACCTCGAAAAGATAATCCTTTCGCTGCCCGACGGGTACAGAACCGTTTTCCTGCTCACCGAAGTGGAAGGATACACCCACGATGAAACGGCAAAAATGCTCGGCATTTCGACAGGAACTTCAAAATCGCAGTTGCACCACGCCAAGAAAATGCTGAAAAACCGGCTTTCGACCCTGATGGATTAAGAAAAATGGATAAAAATAATAACCATAAAAATTTAAAACTGAGCGAACAGCTACCAATGCATTCTGCTGACCCGGAGACATGGAACCGTCTTTCGGCAAAGCTCGATGCTTTGGATGCCGAAGCTGTATACCAGGATAAATTGCAGCAGCTCCCCGTTCATGCGCCGGACCAGGGAATATGGGCTTCCATCAACAGCCGGCTTAACCGTGCTGCCTATATCAAAATTGGTACCCGGGTTGCCTTATCGGCTGCTGCCGGATTGCTGTTATTTTTTACCGTTTCGAGGGTTGCCGAGAACTATACCGGTTCGCAGTCACTTCCAAAGGGAAACCTTGTTGAAAACTCAAATTCAGTTACTAAAAAATCAAGCCCAACTTCTCAGGCTAAAGCACTGGCATCAGAACCGGGAAAAACGGGTTCGAATCCGAAAAGTAACCGAACTAAAAACAATACTGAAGCTTCTTCCACGCGAACCGTTAAAATTTCTTCGCCAAACTATCCTGACAGAACCATGGCCAATGCGCTCTTGCCTAAAACTAAAAATGCCGTTAAAACTTCTTTAGCAAACCCGGACTCCGTTGCAGTTGATCTTATCCCTTTGGTAATGTTTCCGGATGCTGAGATAGCTTATAATAACATTCCTGAATCTGATAAAAACATGCCGGATTCGTTATCCCTGGATAAATCATTGCAGGAGCCTGTTATCTCCGGTAACGAAACCGCGAATACATCTATTCTGTTCAAATCTTCTGAAAAGCCGGTTATATTAAATACGCTTCCGCTATCAGCTTCCGTAAAAACCAATCCACCGAAAGACCCTGGCATGAACAGCAAAAAAAATCGTTTTGCGCTCGCCATGGGATACCTGCCTGAGAATATGAGCAACGGCACCGACATTTCATTATTTCACAATATTGATCTTACGGCAAGCTATAACAAAGAGAAGATACGGTTTAACACCAGCGTGGGGATGGCATACAACGAAGATCAATATGAGATTGGTATGAGCTATGATATTAAATCTCCTGTAACTGCATTTGGTCCGCACGGAAATCTGGATACGCTCAGCTATAATTCGGCCAGCCTGGCTTCGGATTTTGTCGGCTCCGAAAAACATCAGTATTTTACATACAACCTGGGCTTTGGAAAAAGGATTTTCAGTTTCGGTAAATTTTCGACCTGGATAAATGCCGGGGCCGGATTCGGAATCAGGCTTAATAATCCCGATTTGGTAGTGTCGACCGAAAACTCTATCAAAACCCAATCCAATGCAAAGATCACCAACTATACCACATCCAAACCTGTTTATAATGATGTTAACGTAAACTTTGTTACCGGTATCGATTTTAACTACAAGATATATAACAGGTTAAGCTTTACTTTTACACCTACCAGCCGCTGGTATTTTAAGCCGGTACTTTCGAAGAACAACCAGGCAACCGACGAACTCACGCTGGGATTTAAGACCGGCATGAAGTTTGATTTCTGATACGTTACAAATGCCTCCACGCATAATCCAGTCCGATGAAACCTCTCCTTACTACTCTTTTTTCGCTCACAATTCTTGTATGCTTTGCCCAACAACCGCGAACTGACAGGATAATTACTTTTACCAATTCAGCACCTGCTTCTTCATTAAAAAGTCTTGAGGCCAAATTTACTGCTAATGTAACGCAGGGCGCTTCACCTTTGCTGGTTCAGTTTACCGATCAGTCGACTGGCAACCCGGTATCGTGGAAATGGAATTTTGGCGACGGCGACAGCAGCTTTTCGCAAAACCCGCTGCACACCTATAAAACCAACGGACTGTTCACTGTTAAGCTTACTATCTCTGATGGCTCTTTCGGGTTTGCCCTGGAGAAAAAAGACTATATAAAGGCGGACATTAATTATGCAAATTGCGACACTCTGCATTTCCCTCTACCTGAACCGCTTACCTATTATACTATTCCCGCAAAAGGATATGTAGCCGGAAACAATTCGTATGGCGATAAAGCCGTTTGCGATTATTTCGATAATATGCAGCCGAACCTGGTAATAACCGGATTGATATTAAAATTCAGCAAAGCGAAACAAGCCGCGGGTCATAATGAGAAAATTGCCATTAAAACCTGGAAAGCCGATGGTTCGACCGGGAAACCCGGGATTTTGTTTCAGGCTGATACCGTGTTGCTTTCAACTCTTGCAAATGATGTTTTAAACGGCAAAATGACTACCCTTGATTTCCAAAACCCGGTACAACCCGGAGGCTCATTTTATATGGGAGCCATGTTTCCGGTATTAACCGGCGATACCTTAGCCTTTTGGTCAACCTCGCCCGGAAAAGTTCCAGTAAACACAAGCTGGATTCTTCAAAGTGATAACAGCTGGATATCTGCCCCGGCTCTGTGGCCTCAAAACGGCGGCCTTACTATTTCGTGTGCCATTTACCCCAAAATCTGCCTGCTAAATGCCGTTGATCATACCATGGCATCGCCTGACTTTGCGATATGGCCCAATCCGGCACACGATGTAATTTCAATCGTTAATCAGCAAGGGATAAAAGGAGAAGCGATGTATACTATCCGCGACGTTTCCGGTAATGAAAGGCTGAAAGGCATTTTATCTGATTCATTGGGCACAACTGTTGATATAAGCAAACTGAAGCCCGGAATTTATATACTGTGTGTAAGTTCTAAAAAATCACAATTCGCAACCAAGCTGATAATCCGTTAGATTTTTTTGCCAGCCTTCATATCTATTTTACTTGCATCTGGCCTCCATATTCAGTATATTTGTAGTATAATATCACAAATTTAACAAACTGTATAATGGATAAGATAATTGTTGCTGTTGATCTTTCGGATGTGGCGGGTACAACCCTTGAATCTGCAGCCGATTTCGCTGCTGCTTTTAAAAGTTACGTTCATATTCTGCATATAGAAGTCCCGGTTCCCACCTATATCGGAAACGAAATGGTACAACCCGTGATCCCGATAGATGACGAGGAGGAAACCAACCGGATCAGGAAAGACCTGGACTCCATGACAGAATACATGCAAAAGCGCGGTATTGAGGCTGACTACGAGCTTGCCAAAGGCCCGATTGTTGAAACTATTATTGAAAAAGCTGCCAGCTATAATGCGGAACTAATTGTTCTTGGCGCTCATAACCACGGTTTTCTATACAGGGCATTTATCGGGAGTGTATGTACGGGCGTTGTGAAACACAGTCCTTGCCCGGTACTCATTATTCCATCGAAATAAACTGAATTTAGTTGTTCTGCCGTTTTAAGGCAAATTTTGCCGGTAACTTCCTGTAGTGTCAATAATTCGTTTCTATCGAATCTGAGCTGTTTCATATAAATTTCCGGTATGAACTTCACTTTGATTGCTCCCTGTGGCATGAATTGCGGAATTTGCCTGGCCTATTTAAGGGATAAAAATATCTGCAAATGATGTTGGAGCAATAACGGGCATAAATCAAAATCCTGCTTAAATTGTTCCATAAAAAACTTTGCCTTTTTAGAAAAAACAGACTCTGAATTCTGCTATGAGTGTGCAAAATTCCCCTGTGCCCGTTTAAAACAACTGGATAAACGTTACAGGCTGAAGTATCACATGAGCATGATAGAGAACCTGCATTACATCAAAAAAATTGGGTTGGAAAATTTTGAGCTAAAGGAATCTTCAAGGTGGAAGTGCAACACTTATGGAGGCGCCATTTGTGTTCACCGCGGATATTGCCTGAAATGGCAAATGCAGAAAGCTCCTCAAAGAAAAAGCAAAAAATCAATTGAAAATTAGCTGTAATTTCAACCTCATTTTCCCCTTGTCACCCGATCTCCCCCTCGCCTCATCAATCAACCATTCATTTCCGCGGTTAAGAATAATCTCCCACTACTACCGGCTTTTGCCTCCCAACAAACGGTCAGCAAGCTTTGGCTCGCCTATTTTAGCCAGTGACTGCCGTATCCACTGCCTGTTTTCGGGTTTATACCAAAAGAAAAATTTCCGCTGGTCTTCCTTTTCCTGGCGGCTACGGGCGGTAAAAACCTTTTCGCCGGTATAGGGATGAATTCCGGAGTAATAAATAGCACTTGCCAAAGTTAAAGGTGTAGGCGTAAAATCCTGGACCTGCTCCAACTGGAAACCAAGTTCGCGGGTTTCGCAGGCTAAGAGGGCCATGTCGCTGAGTTCGCTTCCCGGGTGGCTCGAAATAAAATACGGGATAATCTGCTGCTTCAATCCTTCCTCCCGGTTCAGTTTATCAAATGTTTGCTTAAACTGGTGAAAAAGTTTAAAAGATGGTTTCCGCATGATATTCAGAATATGGTCGCTGGTGTGCTCGGGAGCTACTTTTAACCGGCCGGAAACATGATTTTTTACCAGGTTACGGGTATAATCAGTCAGGCCGAAACGCTTGTCATCTTCCGCACTACGCCCGATAAGCATATCGTACCGAATTCCGCTGCCTACATAGATTTTTTTTATGCCTTTGATGGCTGCTGCTTTTCTGTACAGGTTGGTCAGAGATTTATGATCGTAATTCAGGTTGTTACAAACTGAAGGGAAAATACACGAAGGACGTTTACATTTTTCACACATATCCAGGTCGAAGCCCTGCATCGTATACATATTTGCCGAGGGTCCGCCGAGGTCGGAAACATTGCCGCTGAAATCAGGCATTTGGGTGATGGCTTTTACTTCGCCGAGAATAGATTTCTCCGAACGGCTCGAAATAAATTTTCCCTGGTGCGCACTTAATGTGCAGAAGGCACAACCGCCAAAACAACCCCGGTGCATGGTTACCGAATGACGGATCATTTCGTAAGCCGGCACCGTACCGCGCTTTTTGTATTTGGGATGGGGAAGGCGCGTATAAGGCAAGGAGTAAACAGCATCCAGTTCACTGGTTGTCATCAGCGGGAAAGGTGGATTGATTATCACAACCTTGTCTCCTGTATGTTGTATCAGCCTTTTTGCCGAAGCCTTGTTGCTTTCCTGTTCTATATGCTTAAAGGATTCGCCGAAAGCTTTTTTATCATGCATGCAAGCGGTGAAAGAAGGAATTGTTATCGAATTCTGATTTGAAAAATCTTTTACAGCCGCTTCCGGAACCACAAAACCGGTTTGCGGAATATCGGTGATCCAACCCACTTCAGGATTTTCATCCAGCCTTTTCAGTACTTCCACAATCCCTTTTTCGGCCATACCATAAACCAGGATATCGGCACCGCTGTCAATAAGTACTGATGGTTTCAACGTATCCGACCAGTAATCGTAATGTGCCAGCCGGCGCATGCTGGCTTCAATTCCGCCAATAACGACAGGAACATCCGGGTATATTTTTTTCAGGATCTGAGAATAAACTACAGTTGCATAATCGGGCCTGAAGCCTGCTTTTCCTCCAGGTGTATATGCATCATCGGAACGAAGGCGCTTGCCGGCAGTATAATGATTTACCATGCTGTCCATATTGCCTGTAGCCACTGCGAAACAAAGCCTCGGTTTGCCAAACTTGCGGAAATCACGTAAATCGTCCTGCCAGTTGGGCTGTGGAACAATGGCAACAGTAAAACCTGCATTTTCAATTACCCTGGCAATTACTGCGGTGCCAAAAGCCGGATGATCAACATACGCATCGCCCGAAATAATCACCACATCCACTTCATCCCAGCCACGGGCCAGCATTTCGTCGCGGGTAATCGGAAGCCAGGCTTTAAGGGGAAGTTGATCCATTGGTTTTTGAAAATTTATACAAAGATACGGAATGAAGGAATATGGGTTAACTTTGTATCCAATGGGTTATACCTTACATTTTAGTACCCACAAACCCTGTGCTTTATAAAAAAATCATTTTTTTGAAGAAATATTAACTATGAATACTTCTGAAATAAAGATATACCAATCAGAAGATGGGAAAGCTGAGGTTCAGGTAAAACTGGATAATGAAACAGTCTGGTTATCTCAGAAACAGATGTGGGAGCTATTTGATAAAGATTCTGACACAATAAGTCTTCATATTAGAAATATTTATGAATCAGGAGAATTGCAGGAATTTGCAACTACCGAGGAATACACGGTAGTTCAACTTGAAGGGAAAAGGAAAATTAAACGAAAGCTCAAATTCTATAACCTTGATGCAATAATTTCGGTAGGATATTGTGTTAATTCAAAAAGGGGAATTCTTTTCCGCGTTTGGGCTAACTAAATCTTGAAAGGGCGATTGTTAACCTTATAAACAAAAGAAATTAACAAATACTTGTTTTATTAATAATATGAATGAGAAACCTACTTTAGTCAAAACACAATTCTGGATCCGACCAGCCATCGAAACTGATGTCAGGCTGATACTTCAGTTTATTTCCGATCTGGGCGCCTATGAAAAACTTACCCACGAAATAGTGGCTACCGAAGAGAAGTTATTGAATACTCTATTCCGCAAAAAGATGGCGGAGGTAATTATTGGCGAATACCAGGGAGAACCGGTGGGTTTTGCCTTGTTTTTTCACAATTATTCCACATTCCTGGGGCAAGCGGGAATTTACCTCGAAGACCTCTACATAAATCCTGAAATGCGGGGGAAAGGTTTCGGGAAAACCATGCTGAAATACCTGGCTAAACTTGCCGTTGAAAGGGATTGCGGCCGTCTCGAATGGGCCTGCCTCGACTGGAACGAACCGGCAATTTGTTTTTATAAAAATATGGGGGCAATACCGCAGAATGAATGGACCGTTTTCAGAGTTACCGAGGAAACGCTGAGGGAAATGGCAGAATAATTTGTTTGAAGTGTTTCAGGTTTCAGAGTTTCAGGGTTGCAATCAAGTAAGATTTTGTTCTTTTCTAAAAACTTAGTGTGCCTGAGTGTTCTAAGTGACTTAGTGTTTTTTTTATTCACAGAATTGTAAAAAAATGAATATTTGAATAAAAGAAAAATCAGATAAGCAAGTGTCGATAAGTGTCAGCATGAAACTCTGAAACATGAAACCCTGAAACATGAAACCCTGAAACTTCCACTTAACATCACTACATTTGACTTGAGAAAAATTTAATTTAAGTAGTAATATTCATGTCCTTAAAAGAAAAATACGACTACGTAATCATCGGCTCCGGATTCGGAGGTTCTGTCTCCGCCCTTCGCCTGGCCGAAAAAGGATACTCGGTGCTGGTTATTGAAAAAGGCAAAGATTTTAGCAGCGAAGATTTTGCCAAAACCAACTGGAATCTCCGTAAATGGCTCTGGTTGCCGGGATTAAAACTTTTCGGCATTCAAAAACTTAATTTCCTGAGGCATATCAGTGCTTTGAGTGGCGTTGGAGTTGGGGGCGGGTCCCTGGTATACGCAAATACACTTCCAAAGCCAAAACCGGCATTTTTCAACAAAGGGTCATGGGCAGGACTTGCCGATTGGGAAAATGAACTTGCACCCCATTACGACACCGCATGGAAAATGCTTGGAGCGTCAGTAAACCCTGTACTAGCCGAAAGCGATCGCGCCATGCAGAAACTGGCGGAGCAGATCGGCAAACTGGAATATTTTGCACCCACCATAGCTGCAGTTTATTTTGGCGAACCCGATGTTACTGTTCAAGATCCGTATTTTAACGGCAAAGGTCCCGGCCGGACAGGCTGTATCCATTGCGGCGCTTGCATGACCGGCTGCCGGCATAATGCGAAAAACACATTGGATAAAAATTATCTTTACCTCGCTCAGCAAAGCGACACAACAATTTTAGCTGAACATAAAGTTACTTCGGTAAAACCGTTAGGTGAAAAAGGCAAAGATGGGTATGAAATCAGTTTCCGCAGGTCGACAAAATGGTTTTCACGAAATGAAACCGTAAAGACAGAAGCCTTGATATTTGCCGGTGGGGTGGTAGGGACAATACCGCTGCTACTGAAACTCAGAAAGACAACTTTGCCAGGATTAAGTTCAAGAATAGGCGATATGATCCGCACCAACAATGAAGCGTTGATTTACACAACTACGACAGATAAAACACTCGAATTATACAAGGGAATAGCCATCGGTTCCATCCTGGAAGTAGATGAAGACAGTCATCTCGAACCGGTGAGATATGGCAAAGGTTCAGGTTTCTGGAGGATAGCTATGGTGCCTATGGTGAGTGAAAGGAATGTTTTTCTCCGGGTCTTAAAACTGATTGCTCTTCCTTTCACAGCGCCGGTTGCATGGTTGAAGGTTTTCTTTGTCCGCGATTTTGGCCGCAGCAGCACGGTGTTGTTATTTATGCAGCACCTCGACAGTACTTTGAAAATGAGAATCGGATGGTATGGAATGAAAACCCGTATTGAAAAGGGCAAAGCACCTACTCCGTTTATTCCTGAAGCACACCGGCTGGCACATATTTTTTCAAAGATCATTCATGGCAAGCCACAGATCATGGTCAACGAAGTCTTTGCCGGAATTCCATCTACGGCGCATATTCTGGGCGGTGCCTGCATGGGCAAATCTCCTGAAGATGGAGTGATTGACAGCAACAACAAAGTTTTCGGGTACGAAAATATGTATGTTTTTGATGGGTCCATGATTTCGGCTAACCCGGGAGTTAATCCTTCGCTGACTATTACGGCAATTTCCGAAAGAGGAATGAGTATGATACCGGTTAAGCCTAAGGACGGGAGGCTGGGTTGAAGTCTCAAATTCAAAGAACCAAGTCTCAAATTCAAAGTTGAAAAACAATTATTTGAATGAATGAAGAGCAGATCATTTGAAAAATTGAAGTAAGATGGCTGCAAACCGGAAATTTGAATAAATGATCAATCGAACAATAGAACAATTGAACAATTGAAGTAAGAAGGCTGACACTATGCACCAAGCACTATGCACCACGCACCAAACAATATGCACCAGGCACTAACCCCATCAATCCCCTAATGGAAATTCAAGCACTACTAGAGCACCAGAGAGCATTTTTCAAAAGTCATAAAACCAATGACCTTTCCTTCCGGAAAGACTGTTTGAAACGTTTACGTGCAGAAATGCAAAAACGTGAAAAAGATATTGCCAAAGCCATGTACGGCGATTTCCGCAAACCCGAATTCGAAACGGTGATGACCGAAACCGGTATAGTACTGAACGAACTGAACCTAGCCATCCGGAAACTGAATGCATGGGCAAAATCGAGGTATGTAAGGCCGGTGTTGGTAAATTTTCCATCAACAAACCGTATTTACAAGCAACCCTACGGAACCGTTCTGATCATGGCTCCATGGAACTATCCCTTTCAGCTGGTTTTTTCGCCATTGGTCGGAGCCATAGCCGCCGGGAATACTGTAGTGATAAAACCTTCGGAACATTCGGCACACACCAGCCGGATCGTTTCCGAAATTGTTGTGGCTGTTTTCGATCCTGCCCATGTTACGGTGGTTGAAGGAGACGTGTCAGTGGCTACCAGCTTGCTGCGCGAACGCTGGGATTATATTTTTTTCACAGGCAGCATTACCGTAGGCAAAATTGTGGCTAAAGCTGCTGCCGAAAATCTTACACCGGCAACCCTGGAACTGGGAGGTAAAAATCCATGCATTGTTGATGAAACGGCCAATATCAAGCTGGCGGCAAAACGAGTGGTATGGGGGAAATTTATCAATTGCGGACAAACATGCATAGCTCCCGATTATGTGCTGGTCCACGAAAGTGTGAAAAACGATTTCATTGAATTCTGCAAAAAAGAAATCATAAATACATATGGCGAAAATGCACAGGAATCTGCTGATTACAGCAGAATTATAAACCTGCAAAATTTTGAACTATTGCAAAAGAATATTCCTCAGGATAAAGTAAGTATGGGTGGTGATTCCGATATTCGTGATCTTTATATTTCTCCTACCCTGCTTGATAACCCCGGACTCGACAGCGAAATCATGAAACAGGAGATCTTTGGACCAATTCTTCCTGTCATAGCATATAAAAATGAAAAGGAAATCTGCAAGATAATTGCTTCATACGAGAAGCCGCTGGCGTTTTATGTTTTTTCAAATCATCGCCATTTTATCCGTCGGCTTATTCGGAATCTTTCCTTCGGAGGAGGCACTGTAAATGACACGTTGGTGCATTTTGCCAATCACCGTCTGCCTTTTGGCGGTGTTGGATTCAGCGGGCTTGGTGCATACCACGGCAAGCATTCGTTCGATACATTTACTTTTGAAAAAGGCATGACCACCCGTTACAACTGGCTCGATCTGCCAGTGCGGTATGCGCCTTACCGGGATAAGATGAAAGCACTGAAGTTTTTTATGAGGTGGTTTTCGTAAATGTGTCGAAAACTTAATCTTCATTGCCTATGCAAAACTATTATTAAAAGAATATCTGAATATAAAAAAGGTGTTGTATTGAGGTTTAATTCTAACTTGCACTGAATTATATTTGCATGATAATCATATTACACCCCCCCTGATAATAGGGTTATTAATACAGACGGTATGTCAAGGATATTCCTATTCCATAACCTAAATTCCATCCAATATCCGGCATCGAATAATTATATGTTGATCCGAATGATAAATTCGCAGATGTGAGTAATCCCAATTTTCCTTTTTCAATACCTAAAAATGGCTGAAGAATAAGAGGAGATCCAGTAAATGATTTTATACTACTATGACGCATTTTATTAAAGCCAATAGATGAGCCAATATTGCTGCCGAAACTTAATTTTGTATTTGATTTCCCAGATGCAATTAGACAACTCAATTCGAAAGGGAATAAAAACTGAATCCGGGTAATATTCAATGCTTCATAGCCTACATATATATGCACCACAGTATCATTTGCACTAGGTATTTCTTTGTATTTTCTGAATGATTGAGCAAATCCCAACTTGAACCCATTGATAAAAGAAAGTTTATTATTTATATACCTTTCTTTTTCAAATATTGACAAGCCTATTTTATAGCCTTTGAGATTATCAGTATTATAACAAAAAACAACCGGTTCCAGATTAATAAAATCAGTGGATTCTATGTTTACATTTTTTGAACTATTTGACATAAAATCCATAGTATAACCAACTTCAATCTGCGAGTACCATTTTACCTTTTTTGATGGATTGCCTGCAGTAACCGGATTTGAAGGATAAAGAGCCGCCTGCTGAATATCTCTGAGCTTTCGCCTTGAAACACCTATTTCGATCATCTGTACTGAATCCGCCATTTTGATAGTAATTTGTTTGCCAAATGCAGGCAACGGAATTATGGTATGTTGATTATCGAACGTAACAACTATCGAATCAGCTTCCTGGGCATTTGTTAATGTTGTAATCCCAATCATCAACAATAAAATCATAGTATGTGCTTTCATTTACTTAACAGTTTAAGTTTAAATACTTTTTATATTTTCTTCTTCCGTGAGTAGCAATGTATCAGGTTCCTATTTGCTTATTAACAAAGGAATTATAGATGATCTAACCCTTAGAAAAACCGATATGTTATAGAAAGGCTATTAACCGATTTTACAGGGTTATAAAAACTCATTTCCGGAAACAGATTCCGCCCACTGGCGAAATTCAAACCAAGTTTACCGATTTCAATACCCACATTTGGTTCGAGAAAAATTAGTGCATTATCATACTCTTTTATGAGTCCCGTCCTGTTATCATATCTGCTGATAAACATGTATCCGTAAACGAGATTAGCACCAATATAAATATTGGCAGGTAAATCGAACGCTTTAAAATGGTATTTGAAACTTATAGGAAACACAATATTGGGAAAGCTACTTCTGAAAACTTCGCTATAAAGAATAACCTGGTCGTTGGATTCCGGTGTGAAAACATGTCGGAAGGATTGCATATAGCCAAGCTTTACTCCACTTACGATTGATATTTTGTTGTTGGCGAACCTCTCTTTTTCACGCACAGAAAGGCCTAATTTATAACCATTAAAATTCTCGTTCTTGCGATTATACTGAGGATAAGTATAGGAAGGTATACTAATGGAATAACCAGCTTCAACCTGCGAAAACCATTTTGATTTTTTGGGGGACTTTACAGAATTTCCATCCCTTGAGGAAAGTTGTGGAAAAGGAGAAAGTTCACCCGGTTTTCGCAGCCATATACCAATTTCGATAACCTTATTCGAATCCGCATAACTTACCGATGTTTGGCTTCCAAACGCCGGTAAAGGAATTATAGTCGTTTGGTTATCGTATATCACAATAACTGAATCAGCTTTTTGAGCTATTGCTGTGGAAGCTGTTATACCAAAAATTAATACCAGGAATTTGCTCATTGGTTTCATCTGCTCAATAGTTTAAGTTTATGCATAAATAGCTGTTTTCGTCACCTATAAGAATTATTCTATCCGGTTCACCATTAGGTTTGCGGCAAAGCAACATTTTAGTATTGGTAAATACTTTTTTGATTTGCACCTTTGGATTTTGCGCCAAATCATTGTTATTTTGATTGTTAGCAACAATATCCGAAGTCTCAATTGTAATGGTGTATCTCGGCTTTTTCTCGGGTGCTATTGCAAGCTCATTGGTTTCAACCAGAACGGAATCAATCACATTTGGAATTTCAGCTAATGCGTTTTCAGTCGGAATAAACCTGTTTGAATAAGCAACAACAGGCGTAACTTGTATTTCATTTTTTGGATGTTGGAATTTCTTCTGTACGGATAAAGTTAAAGGGGCAGCCTGATTTTGAGCAGGTGGAATCACATTTTTTACTGAAGTTTTTGATTCTATAACCTGAACAACTATTTCTGGTTTTGGCCTGGTAGTAAAATCAGTCGTCAAAAAAAACAAACTGGCAATAAGCAATATAAGTGATGCTGCGGCTGCCCAATAATAGAAAAACCTTTTTCGGCCGGCAACTTGTGGTTCGGCGATCACAATTATTCTATCTGTCAATGCAATGCTCTCATCTGAGTATGTTTCAAGCGGATCGTTAAACCTGGCTTTTTGCCACGCTTCCCATTCAAACTTAAAAAGCTCATCCTTTTCAATCTGCTGAAGCAAATTATTCCTGGTTAGTTCATCAAAATCATCCTCCACCAGTCGGAACATGATTTCTTCGTAATTATCAATGGTTATTGTGAGGCTCATAATACTTCCAGTTGTAAGATTCTTTCTTTGATCGCTTTCCGGGCCCTGAACAGGTACACTTTTACCTGGTTTTCGGATAAGCCGGTGATGGTTTCAATTTCTTTATACGAGTAGTCTTCCAGGTCGCGGAGCGTTAGCAATTCTTTGTACAGCGCGGGAATCTGATTTATTGCCAGTTGAACCAGTTGCTCATTATCTGGTTCATCTGGTTTTGTAATAAGTTCAGAAGTAGCTGATTCGAAATCCTGCATCTTTACATCCGACCTGAATGTATCAATAATCTTTTTATGCGCAACCGAGAACAGATAAGACTTGGCTGAATTCAATTCCACTTTTTCCTTATTCTTCCAGAGAATTTCGAAACATTCCTGTACTATATCGCCTGCTTCAATTGCATTACCTGCCACCCGCTTAGCGAACCGTAAAAGATTTGGGGTATATTGCTTAGCGCAGATAATGAAATCGTCCTTCGTCATACAATAGTGAATCGGATTAAGCGGTAAAAAGTTACCCGCTCTTTAAAATAAATTTTTCGATACTGTTTTGGCAAATAAATTTAAGGTGTAAATAACTGAAAATAAATATTTTGAATCAGGTTTCAGATTTCCAGAATCGAAATAATATTTCCATATAAATGTACATTCTTATTCCATTGGCTATGGAATTTCCCGGAAAATCTTTTTATCGCGGGAATTGATGGGTCTGTTTTGGAAATATACACTCGTTTTTTGCTTTTCAATCGAAAAAACTCTTTCTTTTGTATAATCTAAATCGAATAAAAAACTCATTCATTCAAACGAGACTTTTCAATGCGCAACCTATTTTCTATTTTCTTTTTTTCTTTTTTTCTTCTTTCAACTGTTACCGTCTTTGCCCAAAAGGAAGTTGTAAACAAAATTATCGAAATCGGCAAAACCGATAACCAGACCATGCAGCACCTCGATGTGCTATGTAACCGGTTTGGCGGAAGACCGGTTGGATCGGATGCGTACGAAAATGCAGCCGAATGGGCGGCTTCAAAATTTAAGGAATGGGGCATGCAGGTGCAAATGGACGAAGCCGGTACGGTTCCGGTAGGCTTTAACCGTGGCCCCTGGTTCGGAAAACTGCTGGCCGAAAACGGCATGGATCTGCATTTTGCAACACCTTCGTACACAGCAGGAACCAAAGGTCTGCAAACCGGTCATGTTCTGTTGGAGCCAAAAACCCAGGAAGAATTCAATCGTATGAAAGGTCGCCTAAAGGGCGCCTGGGTGCTGATAACTGGAACAAGCGGAGGCTGGCCCATAGATTTCTCTGCAAATGCGAATCACCGAAGAGATTCCTTGATTGCCGCTAATATAGAAATCCGTAAAAAAAACCACGATATCGAAGACCAAAACAAAAAAGCTACAAATGTTGCAGATAAGAAAGAACTTCTACCGCTGGCCGACGAACCAGCCCTTTTCTATAAGCAAATGAAAGATGCCGGAATTCTGGGAATTATACAGTCAGCGCCGGTTCCTATTCGCGTTTTATACGATCGCAAAAATGTCGACAGTATGACTTTTGAAACTTTACCGGACCTTCCTGATATTAAGCTGGACGAGCACCAATATTCGGTTATAGAGCAAATGGCCAAAGAGCGGAGGAATTTCTTCCTCGAATTTGATATACGCAACCATTTTAAGATGGGTCCGGTTAAATATTACAATGTTTTAGGAATCATCCCGGGCACAAAATATCCAGATGAATATGTTGTTATGGGCGGGCATCTTGATGCTTTTGATGTGGGAACCGGTGGTGTTGACGATGGTTCGGGAGCAACCCCAACTATGGAAGCAGCCCGTATGATCATGAAAGCCGGAGCAAAACCCAAACGCACCATACTTGTGTTTTTATTTGCAGGTGAGGAGTTCGGCCTGCTGGGATCGAAAAGCTGGGTAAAGCGAAATCCTGAAAAGCTGGCCAAAATTTCGAATATGTTTAACCGTGATGGCGGGCCAACGGTTGCCAACAGTTTAAGCGTACCTGCCTCATGGATGGAAGATTTTGAAAAAATTTGCGAGCCTCTGAACAGCATTAATCCCGAGTTCCCTTTCAAACTAAAAAAACTTGACCCACTACCCAGGCCTAAAGTTGCCGCCGGAACCGATGCCGGTTCGTTTGCCGTCGAAGGTGTTCCCGCTCTGACATTCGGGACCGAAGATACAAAAGGCTATAATTTCAGTTATGGCGAAATATGGCATACCGAAAGGGATTTGTACACTAAAAGCATCCCTGAATACCAGGAACATACATCGATAGTAACGGCAATTGTTGTGCTGGGTGTTGCCAACCTGGACCACCTGCTTGCCAAAGATGTTTATTATTCGCCGGCAAAAGCGAAATAACAAAGCAGTTAAAACTTTACCCACAACAGGCATTTCAACAAACGTAAAAATGACCCAGGAAATCCCGAATCCGGAACTGCAATTGGCATTTGACTTCGTTGAGCAGACAAATACCAACCTTTTCCTGACAGGAAAGGCCGGAACAGGCAAGACTACCTTTTTGCGCAACCTCCGCGACATTTCGCCCAAGCGGATGATCGTGGTTGCTCCAACCGGTGTGGCTGCTATTAATGCCGGAGGTGTTACCATTCATTCGTTTTTCCAGATGCACTTCGGGCCGCATATACCCGGGCAGGCCAGCCAGCAGCAAAGTGATACCCAACAAAATCACAAAAGCAATTTCGATCGTTCGCAGCGTTTCAGCCGCGAGAAAATAAATATTATGCGCAGCCTCGACCTGCTGGTGATTGACGAAATAAGCATGGTGCGGGCCGATTTGCTGGATGCTATCGACGAGGTGCTTCGACGCTTCAAGGACCGCGACAAACCTTTCGGAGGAGTTCAGCTGCTGTTAATCGGCGACCTGCAGCAACTTGCCCCGGTGGCCAAGGACGATGAATGGGCACTGCTGCGACCGTATTACGATACTATTTTCTTTTTCGGAAGCAGGGCCTTGCAAAAAACCAACTTCACTACCATTGAACTGAAACATATTTACCGTCAGAGCGATGAAAACTTTATTCGCCTGCTGAACAAGGTTCGGGACAATATGATCGACGAACAGGCATTTAATGACCTGAATCAAAGACATATACCCGGATTTGATCCCGGCAACGACGAAGGTTACATCACGCTTACCACCCACAATTACCAGTCGCAGGCCATTAACGAATCGAAATTGAAACAGATTAAGAGTCCGGCAATTCATTTTACTGCCAAGGTTGAAGGCGAATTCCCCGAATACAGTTACCCTACTGATTTCGAACTTATATTAAAGGAAGGTGCGCAGGTAATGTTTGTTAAAAATGATATTTCGCGCGAAAAGCTTTTTTATAACGGGAAAATAGGCACCATTACAGGCATCGAAGATGATATTGTTTTTGTAAAATGTGATGACGACTTTGCTGTTATTCCAGTGGAACCTGCCGAATGGACAAACAACAAATATGCTATTGACGAGGAAACCAAAGAAATTACAGCCACACCGGTTGGAAGCTTCACGCAATATCCGTTGAAACTGGCCTGGGCCATCACCATCCATAAAAGCCAGGGTTTAACTTTTGAGAAAGCCATAATCGATGCCAACGCGGCTTTTGCCCATGGACAGGTGTATGTAGCGCTGAGCCGTTGCAAGACTTTTGAAGGCATGGTGCTGAGTTCGCGTATTTCGCAGAATAGTATCAAGAGCGATTCGAATGTAAAAGGATTCTCCGCCGAAGCAGAACTGAACCACCCGGGAGAAAAAGAGCTTTTAGCTTCGAAAATAGCCTACCAGCAAATCTTATTGGTTGAACTGTTCGATTTTTCGCTCTTACATCGCAGGTTGAACTATTGCCGCAAACTGATTAAGGAAAATTCGAACGTTTTACTTCCTGAACTGGCCGAAACATTCACAACGCTATATAACCTGGCAGATACTGAATTAACGGGTGTCGCCAATAAATTCAAGCCACAGATCGGGCAGTTTCTTATCGTTAATCCCATCATCGAGGGCCACGAAGCCTTGCAGGAACGCATAAAGAAAGCAAGCGTCTATTTTTTCGAAAAAACGCAACAAGGCATCTGCCAGGTGCTCCAAAATACGGATGTTGAAACGGATAACAAAGCCATACGGAAATTACTGCGCGACGCTATTGAAAACCTGTTGCAGGAGGCTTTGATAAAAGCCGGATGTTTTAAAGCGAGCTTCACCGGTTTCACTGTGAAGAGTTACCTGGGTGCCAAGGCACGTGCAGCCATTGAAAAGGTACAACTCAAAAAGGAAGTAAAAATAAAGGAGTATGTCCCTGCAGCAGGAATAGCCGACACAACCCTTGCACGCGAAGTGAAAGCCTGGCGTTACGAAAAGGCCGAGGACGAAGGACTGCCTGTATATATGGTGCTTCCCCAAAAAACAATGTATGAGGTGGTTGAAACCATGCCGGTTACCCTAAAAGAGTTGGGCGCCATAAAAGGTTTTGGCAAAAAGAAATTAAATAAATATGGCGCCGAAATACTTGGCATTATCCGCAACTACCTTCAGGAAAACCACATCGATAAACTTGATATTGAATTGCCGAAAGAAGAAACCATTGAAAAAACAAAGCCCGAGAAAGGTCAATCGCAAAGATTAAGCCTGGAGATGTTTTTAAATGGAAAATCCATCGAAGAAATTGCACAGGAAAGATCGTATGCAACATCAACCATCGAGGGTCACCTGGCCCGGTTTGTTGCCAGTGGCGAACTGGATATTCTTAAGCTAATGCCGGCAGAAAAGCTTGATCTTATCTCTGCCTGCTTTATTGAAACCGGCAGCACATCGATTACTGAAGTGAAAGGAATACTTGGAGATGATGTAACTTATGGTGAACTGCGAATGGTGCTGAATCATATGAATGCAGGAAAATCTCTGTTGGAATAGTCCTGACGTGACTTTGAACATCACTTTGACTAAGTATTAAAAAAAAATCCGGCCTTTCGAACCGGATTTTCTTCAATTTAAAACGCTGGTCCTGACTTCTGACATTTAGTGCGGTAGCATTTTCATGTACATTATTGATACTGTCTATTGTTTTCCTTATTTTCCTTGCTTTTTGCTTGATCAAAAAGCAACAAAAAATCAAGGCTTTCGAAAAATACTGGCAGTTCTAA
>JBBQSY010000051.1:0-24839 GCA_038213495.1 Bacteroidales bacterium | reverse complement strand
GCTGAAGCGTTCCTTTGTCAGTCGCAATAGTGGTTGCCCCGCCTGTTCCGGTAACGGATAAAGAACTTATAAGAGTTACCTGGTTGGAAATAGTAATATCCAGCATGCCAAATATACCCGATCCGTCATTTGCCGTTGCACGCGCTGTTACCGTTCCTTTTTTTACCGCATTTACCAGGCCTGTGGCGCTGATACTTGCCTGACCGGTGCCATTAACAATGGACCATGTTACCGTTTTGTCTGTGGCGTCTGATGGCAGTGCGTTTGCATTAAGCTGAAGTGTTCCTTTGTCGGTGGTTATAGTGGTTGCTCCGCCTGTCCCGGAAACGGTTACAGAAGTTACAGGATTTATCTGATTGGAAATAGTGATATTTAGCGTGCCATAAACGCCTGAGCCGTCATTGGCCGTGGCACTGGCTGTTACGGTTCCATTTTTTACCGCTGTTACAAGGCCTGTGGCGCTGATACTTGCCTGACCGGTGCCATTAACAATGGACCATGTTATGGTTTTGTTTGTGGCGTCTGATGGTAATACTGTCGCATCAAGTTGGAGGGTTCCTTTATCTGTTGTAATGGTGGTTGTACCTGAGATATTGATGGCGTTAACAGGAATGTTGGCGGCTGAATAAATTCGTGCTCCTACCTGCCATGTTCCGTTTTGATTTTGGGTATCCGGAGAAATCCCGGCAACCCAGGTTGAAGTAGTTGATAATCCTGTTTGCCATTCAGCTCCAAGATCCTTGCCATAATCGAGTCTGGTTGCCGGAATCAGGTCAACAGTATTGTTAAAATTCGGATTGGCTATTATTGAGTGAGCATCATATCCTAAGGCACGCCATTCCGCCCATGTTTTTGTAACACCATCTACATTAAAAACAGGTTCTCCTGCTGTGCACCAATAAACATTGTAGTCACATTCAAAATTAGTCAAACACCCTGATTCCAATCTGATCATTGGGATTTTTGTGGTGGTGTAAAATATATTATTAAATATTTTCGAACCCGTTGATGGAGAATTGACCGTTCTATCCATATTTGAGGAGATTATAATTAAATACCATCCGCTGCCATCTCCGTTATAGAATGTATTATTATAAACTTTTACGCCGTTAATCCCTTTCATTGTTACTGCAAACTTCCCATTCTTACATATATTATAAGCACATCCTCCGGATGTAAACGTCATATTCTCACCTGCATCAGTACCCGACTTAAATATTATGCCGTATGGCACCATGTCCAGGTAATTGTATTTTACTTTTGAGTTAATATTATATCCGACAAATAATCCATGAGTGATTATGCTTGGGGAATTAATACCATTCCAAACAAATTTATTGCCGGTCACTTCTTGCCCGTCAAGATTATTGTTTGAAGATGCAGGTGTTTCATCTCCGGCCTGTAGCAAATATCCGAGAGTGTTTACCGATGTAATAGAATTATTCCTATAGGTTAATATTGTAGGTTCACTTCTGGGAATATTGTCTCCTAACCAGAATCCGGTTTGTGTATTAGTTATTACAACCCCTTCTTTAATAAGAGGAACCTGGCCTGTTACATGATACGAATAGATTGCAAAAAATAATAATGTTACTACTTTTTTCATCGGGCATTATTGTGTTTTGTGATCTGAAATCGCAGCTCAGCTAATTTGATAATTATTGCCATTTAAATGAACGCTTTTAATAGTTCATTTCTCAGTATGGATTGAAAAACAAGTGTGCTATTGAACAGAAAATTATATAGCTAGGAAAACACCGATACAAGAAAGTTGTTCATTTGACTGCCACTCAAATCCGAATTGCTGTTTCCTGCATTTACTGGTTAACCAATTTAAACCTAAAACAAAAATAATGCACTCTCCTGAAAAAACAAAATTGTAACCGACATTTTTTCTTAATGCATTCTATTTGTGCCTGTTTGCTTAATTAGACAGTCATGTTACACATTTTAGATGTGGTTGTTTGATAACTGATATAACTGGAAATGTTTTTTAAATCAATTTTCAGATTGATGTCCTTAATTTTGTTGCCTTTTATTATTCCGGTTTCATTTGGAGCTTCCAACCATTGCACCTATACAGCCTTTTTATAGAACATTACAGGAGTGAAAAATCGCTGTAGGGTTACTGCTTTGGTTCAGGGTAAGGAATAATTCTTATAGACAGCCCTCCACTGTGCACCTACCAACCAGAAACCCTTTTTAGTGTAATTTTATTTTACAAAATAAAGTGATCTGACAATAAGGTGATCTAAAATGTTTTTTTCCTGTTTTAGATTACCGGAATCATTCTGAATCCATATTACTTCGTCTTCATTTCCAGAACCCTGAATGCTTCTGAAAGGCTTTCGGATATTGGAATGAAAGAATATTTAAATGCAGACCTGAATTTTTCGGCCGAATAGTATGATTTCGACAAGGCTGCCCTGACATTTTCGCGGGTTATAAAGGGATGGGTGCCTGTAAGCCTGGCCCGTGTTTCATCGATCCCAGCTAAAAAAGTCATGAGTGAGCCATTGAGCGCTATCCAGGGATGAGGCTTGCCAAGTATACCGGCTGCTTTTATAAAAAATTCCTTTAGTGAAAGGTTTTCAGAATTAAGCACAAAACGCTCGCCAATTACTTCACTTTCCATAAGCAATATCATGGCATTTACAACATCGCGTACATCAACATATCCGTTCACTCCAGTCGTATAGAAGGGTAAAAAGGTTTTAATACTCCGGAACAATTTATTCGTTGCACGAGCCTGGCATCCGGCCCCAATAATCACGGAGGGGTTTACAATAACGGCATTCAATCCCTCTTCGATCCCGCGCCAGACTTCACGTTCTCCACCGTATTTGCTTATGCCGTAACCACTGTTAATACCCGAGGTCTTCCATTTGGCATTCTCGTCGATCATTTCTCCCTTTTCGGCCTGTCCCAGAGCAGCAATGGAGCTCACATGACAAAGTTTTTTGATTCCGTTTTGCAAACAGGCATTTACAACGTTAGCGGTTCCCTCTACATTTATTGTAAGCATTTCTTTAAAATCGCGCGGGCTAAACGAAACAAGTGCGGCACAATGGTACACATAATCAATTCCCTGCATGGCTTGTTCAAGCGAAAAGGGGTCCTGCACATCGCCTTCAAACCACTCAACCTGGCCAATAAGGGTCTCACTGGGTTTAGCCTGGAAGCAATCAAAAATCTTATGCGTATCATACGCCTTTTTTCCAGGACGCAACAATACCCTCACCTTATGTCCTTTGCGGGTAAGCTCATATAACAGATAGGATCCAACCAATCCCGTTCCTCCGGTAACAAGTATCATGATGCAAAACTATGCATTTTTTGTTCGCTATGCTCCGGCTTACCGATGATTTGCTTTTAAGCCGGTCCTGCAAAGCAATAAAGGCGGGTATTATCCAACCCTGATAAAAGATACTTTTGCTACCTTTGCGCCAAATTCTGAATTATGACTTTTGTTGACGAACTGCGCTGGCGCGGGATGATACACGATGTAATGCCCGGCACCGCTGAGCAGCTTGAGAAGGAAATGACCACAGCTTATGTTGGAATAGATCCTACTGCAGACTCACTGCATATAGGCCACCTCGTTTCGATCATGATGCTGAAACATTTGCAATTGGCCGGACACAAACCGCTTGCATTGGTAGGCGGAGCGACAGGAATGATAGGCGATCCTTCGGGAAAAAGCGAGGAGCGGAACCTGCTGAGTGAAGAATTGCTCCGCCACAACCAGGAATGCATCAAAGTACAATTGCTTAAATTCCTTGATTTTGACACATCACAGCCTAACCATGCCGAAATCGTAAACAACTACGACTGGATGAAGGAATTTTCATTCCTCAGTTTCCTGCGTGAAGTTGGCAAGCACCTTTCGGTAAACTATATGATGGCCAAGGATTCGGTGCAAAAACGCCTCGAAACAGGGCTTTCATTTACTGAGTTTACATACCAGCTGGTGCAGGGATATGATTTTCTGCATCTGTACGAAAACAAAAACTGCAAACTGCAAATGGGTGGCAGCGACCAGTGGGGAAATATACTTACCGGAACTGAGCTCATCCGCCGTAAAGCTGCTGGTGAGGCATTTGCACTCACTTGTCCGCTGATTACCAAAGCCGATGGCGGCAAGTTTGGGAAAACCGAAAAAGGCAATATCTGGCTCGATCCTGATAAAACTTCCCCCTATGCATTTTACCAGTTCTGGCTGAACTGCAGCGACGAAGACTCTAAGAAATATATCCGGATTTTTACACTTTTAAGCAAACAGGAAATTGAAGCACTGGAACTTGAGCACGAAGAGGCACCTCACCTCCGCGCCTTGCAAAAAGCCCTTGCAAAAGATCTGACATTGCGGGTGCATGGCCAGGCTGAATACGACCAGGCGGTGGAAGCTTCAGGGATATTGTTTGGCAAAGGCACAACCGAAACCCTGCGCCATCTCGATGAAAAAACGTTGCTGGGTGTTTTCGATGGCGTTCCGCAATGCGAAATAAGCCGCACAGAACTCAAAGCCGGGATAGGAATGGTTGATTTCCTTTCGGAGAAAACAGGCATTTTCCCATCCAAAGGAGAAGTGCGGCGAATGCTGAAAGACGGCGGTGTGCAGGTAAACAAAGAAAAAGCGCTCGAAGATGCAACCGTTAACTCAGCTCATCTGCTGAACAACAATTATATCCTTGTTCAAAAAGGAAAAAAGAATTACTTCCTGGTAAAAGCAATATAGATGTCGCTTTTGGAAGATGTCAGTCTTTTTCCACCTGATCTCCCGCAACCCATTGTCAGCCTCTCTTGTAGGGGTGTGCTTCTGTATTGAATATTACTTTATTGAAATTTAGTTTCCCCGAATCATCGAAAAGCAGAAAGGCATATTTAAGTGTCTCGGCAAAAAAGAAACTCTCCATCGAATCGCGTTTTTCCATGGTCCGAACGTCTCTTAAAGCAGCATAAGCCTCATCGGTACGGCAATATTTCACAAGGTTTTCGAACATGGCCTTGCCCATTTGCAGGTAACGGTCATCATTTGTATATTCATACAGATAATAAGCACTTTCGAGGTTTTCGGGACGCAGTGCATACGATCCATTATCAACTTTCATGGTTAAATAATTCATCGATTCAGGCTCAATGCCTTTTAACATCCACATCCTGTAATTTGAGTTCTGCAGGGCGGCAGCTCTTGTTAAATCGTTGTTCATAGCCAAGGTGCCGGCAAAAAACGCATCCAGCGCTCCATACGTGGTTTCGGTGCGTTTGCCGGTAAACATATCTGCGTGTCCGTACCATAATCCTCCGGGAGTATTAACGGCAAGGTATTTATTCACTGCCTCAATGGTTGGATTCCACATAATGCCCAGCTGTGTGTCGTTGAAAAGGATGGAGCCCTTAAGCATGTACTCAAGATACGAATCAATGCCTCCGGAGATATGGCTCGCGGGATTTGTGACCATTCCGGTTTCAACATTTATTCCTTCGGCGGTAAGGTTAAGATGCGAACGTAAAGCGTATAATGCGGTCATGGCTTTAATGGCCGTCTGGTAATAGACCGGATTCCCTGTATGCCTGCTCAGGGTTCCGTATTCCAAAAGATAGGTTCCGATTTCGGCCGGGTTGGAAACCGCTCCGGAGGTAGCACCAGTTTTAAGATTTACATACCGGTAAGGCATTCCGGTTGGTGAATCGAAAGCTTTCATCAGGCGCTTTCCAAGGTCTTCGGCCAGCGAAAGGAAGCGGGGATCGCCATCAAGTTCAAACGCCGAAAGAAGTCCTCCGAAAATGCGTATAGATACTTCGAAATTCTGCACTTCCATATCCACATCAAAGTCAAGATCTTTGAAAATAAGTATTTTGGCATCGTCGGCTTCTTCGTTTAGGCCCATCAGTATCATAGTATCAATAGCATCCACAGGTGTCATTAGCAGCGATTTGCTGTACCAATTATGTGGCTTTTTACTAAGCGGTTGTAATGCGTCGTATCCCCAGGCATATTTTTTATACCCGTTCCAGGCGTGCAGAAATTCGGCTTTCACAAGGTCAGCCATTTCCTTTTTATTAATGGTTTGTGTTTGAATGGCGGCAGAAGGCGTTGCTCCAACCGACTGTGCTTTAGCCGGAATTATTGCTGACAATGAAATCATCAGCGAAAAAGCAAGTGTATATATCGTTTTCATAAAATCTGATTTCGGGGGCTAAGGTATAAAGTTAATAGTCGTCGAATTACTGATTTATAAAATATTAGACAATTCATAACCATTCAGCTCTTAAATAATCTGTTTTATCACAGATTTCGTAGAATTGCACAGATTTAAACCCGCTTTCAGCAGTTTTAATAACAATAAAAAGACCACAGGCATCAATACTTATCTGTGTAATACGCGTAATCTGTGGCCAGTATTGATAATTGATTGCAATGAACAGGCTGATTAGTTGCAAAAATTCAAATTTATACCTGATTTCGGAAAGTGAATTGTTTTTATATTATCTTTGTCAGTCTGAAACATTACAGTAGAATGACAAACAATCATACACACTTCAATAATTTTAATCCTCTTTCTGAATAGGGAAGCTGAAGTGTGTTTGAAAAATCATATATGAGGCTTTCCGGTTCGGGAAGCCTTTTTTATTTCTCGCAGATTGAACGTAAAAAGATGTTTTACCTTAAAAATTAATAATTATGTGTGGAATTGTCGGAGTTTTTGACTTAAAAACTGCTTCGCAGGATTTACGATTGCAGGTTCTTGAAATGTCGAAAAAAATAAGGCACCGCGGACCTGACTGGTCAGGATTATACTGTGGTGAGAAGGCTATCCTGGCTCATGAACGGCTTTCGATCGTCGATCCGCAATCGGGAGGTCAGCCCCTGAAAAGCAAGGACGGAAAACTTATTTTATCGGTAAACGGTGAGATATACAATCATATGGATTTACGTAAGACCCTTACAAAGGATTATGAATTCCTGACGCAATCGGATTGTGAGATCATACTTGCATTGTACCGCGAGAAAGGTGTAGATTTTCTTGAAGACCTCACCGGGATATATGCCTTTGCTTTGTACGATGCCGAAAATGATTGCTACCTGATTGCCCGCGATTCGATAGGAGTTATTCCGCTATACAAGGGATGGGATAAATTCGGGAATTTTTATGTGGCTTCCGAGCTCAAAGCGCTCGAAGGCACATGCAACCGCATCGAAGAGTTTTTACCAGGCCACTATCTCTACAGCAAAGACGGTGAAATGCGCAAATGGTATAACCGCGACTGGACAGACTATCAGAACGTGAAGGATAATAAAAGCGATATCCACGAATTGCGGACTGCTTTGGAGGAAGCTGTCCACCGCCAGATGATGTCGGACGTTCCTTACGGGGTTTTGCTTTCGGGAGGGCTTGATTCATCTGTTATTTCTGCTATTGCTAAGAAGTATGCCGCACGCCGTGTTGAAACACACGACATGAAAGAAGCATGGTGGCCGCAACTGCATTCATTCGCTGTTGGCCTAAAAGGTTCGCCCGACCTGGCAGCGGCAAGGATTGTGGCTGATCACATCGGGTCCGTACATCACGAAATTGAATTCACCATACAGGAAGCTCTGGATGCTTTGCGCGATGTGGTATACCATCTCGAAACCTATGATGTTACTACGATACGGGCATCGACACCCATGTACATGATGGCCAGGGTGATTAAATCGATGGGAATAAAAATGGTGCTCTCGGGCGAAGGTGCCGATGAGATTTTTGGCGGATACCTTTATTTTCACAAGGCGCCTGATGCCAAAGCATTTCACGAGGAAACCATCAGGAAATTATCGAAACTGCACCTGTACGACTGCCTGAGGGCAAACAAATCACTGGCAGCCTGGGGTGTTGAGGGTCGCGTTCCGTTTTTAGATAAAGAATTCATGGATGTGGCCATGAGGCTTAATCCGGAAGATAAAATGGCAAAAGACGGGAAAATGGAAAAATGGATTTTGCGCAAGGCTTTTGAGGATTATTTACCTGAAAGTATTGCCTGGCGACAGAAGGAACAGTTCTCGGACGGAGTTGGTTATAGTTGGATCGACACACTGAAGCAGCTTACTTCTGCCGAGGTTTCCGACGAACAGCTTGCAAATGCCAAATACCGCTTCCCGATTAATCCACCCAGGGTGAAGGAAGAGTATTATTACCGTGCTGTTTTTTCCGATTTCTTCCCTTCGGATACCGCCGCACAATGTGTTCCCTCAGTGCCTTCGGTAGCATGCAGCACACCTGAGGCGCTGGCATGGGATGCCTCGTTCCGTAACCAGAATGACCCTTCGGGCCGTGCGGTAAAAACCGTTCATAACGAAGGATACCAATAGGTTCTGAATTGCCGGGATCTGTATTTCTCATGTCGTGAATAAGAAAAAGCGATTCGTTGCAAAGAAATGTTGTTGTTTCACTACCAATTTTGGAAAGCGAATATACAACTGCAATAAATCAGGGAAATTTAATCAGCATTTTCAGTAGCTTTGCCTGACTAATTAAAGATTTCCGCCCAGATATCTTCATAACAGAAGTATATTTGCTTTTGCTGTTTTTTGTTATGGGACAATTTTCGAGAACCATTCTTGCTGTTTTTTGCCTTGTAGTTCTGCCAGCCAGGTTTTCGTTTGCTGAAGGCACCAGGCAGGTTATGCCTACAACCTCCTCGAAAGGCCAGTTGTGTATGAACCGCTACAGGAACGACTTTGCTTTATATAATGGACAAGCTGATTTTCGCCTTAATATTACCGTCGCTGATCCCACCGAAGTGATCCGGTTTGGTTTTGGACGGGTGGTTAGCCAGTACACATCAGGACTTGTATACAGGATTAAAGATCCTGCAGGAAACGTTGTTTTTGCCGAGTCTGTAGTTCCCGCTTCTGGTTCGGGTTATATAAGTTCATATGCCGAAGCATTTGCAGGTCCGTTTCCTGCAAACGGCGGATATAATTACCTGAAATTACATCCCGTTAAAACCGGTGATTATTACCTGGAATTCAACTACCCTGGGACAATCAGCGACGACAACCGGCGCATCCTGGAGTTTTTTGATATTACTGTTGTGAATGCATCAGGGAATGAGATGAATGGACGGGTATGGTCGAAGGCATGGCAGTTCTGGAGCGGATCGGACAGCTATTCGTCCAATGACAGGTTTTATGGAAAAATGATGGTTTTTTCGGACGATAGCATCGTTACCCAGGTGGATTGTAACGGTTTACAAGGAGGATCGTTCTCCTTTTCGAGTAATTCGACAGGTTGCTCCACAACCGGCAATCTAACAAATGACCGAATGTCGAGACAGGGATTTAACACTTATCCGCAATACAAAGTGTTTCTTAACGATCCCGACAATAAACTTTATCCTACGCAAAAACTGACTTCGGGCATTATACTGCCTTTAAAAGTGACCACAAATTGCACTACGGGCGGAGCTGACTTTGGCATCAACGTGGAAAAAGACGGTGCCATCCGGCTTCTTATTGAAATAAATCCCACACCCGGAGCAGATATGGAAGATGTACAATTCATTATCAATGCAAAAGCAAATCCGGGTGGCTCGGGTTGCAATATTATTTCGTGGGATGGATTGGACAATCTTGGCAGACCGGTCAGCAATGGTACAACCCTGGCTTATTCAGTAACAAATCTGAGCGGCCTTACCCATTTGCCTATTTATGATATTGAAAATAATGATAAAGGCTTTATTGTCAGGCAGATCCGGCCGGCCGGAGGACAATTGCGCATTTACTGGGACGACACCCAGATTGCAGCCGGCACTTCCAATGCGACAACGGGATGCATCAATTCGTCCGGGTGCCATACATGGACAAACGACTTCGGAAATAACAGAACTATCAATTCATGGTGGTATGTCTCCTGGACCGAAATATCGGCCACTCCTTTCATAACAAAAAAAACCCCCGGAATTATACCAATAAGCGGGAAAAACTATCATTGTATCGCGGCAGAAACCCTGCTGTTTTCAGTGGCGGATGAGCCAAATTCAACAAGTTATAAATGGTCCTACTCGGGATCCGGAGTAACAATTGCTGCAGGCGGAAAAACAGCAAATGCCTCTTTCTCGCCATATGCTACAGCAGGAAATATAATTGTGCAAGGCCATAATGATGTTTGTGGTGATGGGCCTGTAAATTCATTGCCCATAACTTTCGAATCATTACCTGTTGTTGCATTGGAGCCGTTTCCCGATATATGTTATACGTTGAGCGGTTTACGGCTGAGCGGAGGACAACCCCCGGGGGGCAATTATTTTGTTAACGGTGTACCGGCCGACAGTCTTTTCCCGTATAAAGAGCCTGCAGGTATGCACACTGTTATTTATACCTATAAGTCTCCCATAGGATGTTCCAATTCGGATACTACTGCCATTCTTTTGCGAAAGGGTCCGGATTGTGAGGGAACGGCCTTTTTCCCGGAAGCCTTTTCACCCAATAACGATAATTTAAATGAAGCCTTCAGGCCTGTTGTTCAAAATGTTTTCAGTTTCAGGATGCAGATATTTAACCGCTGGGGGCAGCTTATTTTCTCTACAAATGATGTAAGTAAGGGCTGGGACGGAACCTCGAAAGGAAAAGAATGCCCTTCCGGCACCTATACCTATAAAGCCACGTATGCGCCATCGTTACGGATAAACGAAAACAAGACCCAAAGAGGCGTTATTGAACTGATCCGTTGATAAAAAACCAGCATGAAATTAACGAGCATCAGTAAGCTTTAAAGGGGATTTTTTAAATTGAACGGCGACATTCTATCTGAAAATATGCTTCTTAAACAAACGATTTAATTGTTTTTTTACATTATCTGCTTAGAATACTTGCCGCAAATTAAAAAAAAATCAATATCTTCGATTGTGTGATTCAATAGTTTTGAACAAATGCTATTATTCACATTATGAGCTATTTGTAATATTATAAATTTCAAAAATCCTGAATAAGCCAGTCATTTGCCGGGTTTTTGAATATTTATACCTTAAAAAAAGATTATGGATCTGACCTCTTTAACTCATAATTATTCGTCTGAACGGCTTCGTTCTCGGGCAATGAAGGGGGTGTGCGCATTAATTCTTTGTCTCGGTTCGGTTTTTAGTACCCCCATCTATTCAAATCCGGTTGCAGTACCTCAAAAAAATGCCTCCGACAGCCTTACCCTTTTGCTTTCGAAACCGCAAACTCCAAAGGAAAAAATCAATATCCTTCTGGCGCTTACAAAAGCCTATTATTCCGAATCGGACCTCGATAAAGCCCTGGCAACGGGTAACCAATCTCTTGCTGTAATAAGGCAATATGGCACAAAAACGGATTCAGCAAAATATTTCAGGCTGATCGGCCTAATATATCTGCAAAAGTCGTGGTATGACAAATCGCTGGAAAACCTGATGCGTGCCCAGCAACTTTACGGAGAATCGGGCGACTCTTCCTTACAGGCAACATCGCTTATGAACATTGGCATTGTGCACGACTATATGCAAAACAGCCCCATGTCGTTGTCGTATTATGAAAAAGCGCTGAAATACTTTAAACACAAGAATGACGAAACTGGTATGGCTGGTTGTGAACTGAATATGGCCATATTACTCTCAAAGGAAAAGAAATATGAGCAAGCCATCGGGAATTTTATTTCCGCTTCCGCAATTTATGAGAAAACCGGGAACAATTCGTACCTGGCAGCCGCCTATATAAACCAGGGCCTGACGTATAAAAAAATGGGCAATTACGACCTGGCAATCGAATATCTGAATAAAGCTTTTGCCATCTGGGAGAAAGAAGATGATAAGTACCACATGTGCTACTACTATATGAACATGGGAGAACTCATGCTCGACATAAAAAAAACAGAGCAGGCCGGGCAATATCTTAAGCAAGCCGAAAAACTGGCGCTAATTCTTGGTTCACAGGACCTGCTGGCGAAGACCTATGAATATATGTCAGATTATAATGCTGCCCGAAAAGATTTTGCTTCGGCATATTCGTACCTTAACAAATCAAAACAGATAAACGACAGCATCCTCAATGCCGAAACCACCGAGAAAGTTTCGCAGATTCAGTACAGGTATGAGATTGCAAAAAGAGAAGCGGATAACGAACATCTTGTGAAGCAAAACCTGGATAAAGAACTTCAGTTATCGAAGAAAAACCTGTTCCTGTATGTGCTTTCGGCGATACTTGTACTGATAGCATTGTTGGTTATACTGCTTGTAGGCCAGAACCGTATCAAAAAGAAGATAAACAGGCAACTTACCGTCAAGAACAAACTTATCGGACAGCAAAAGGATGAACTTTTAAAGCTGAATGCGTCAAAAGATAAATTCCTTTCTATTTTAGCCCACGACATCAAAAATCCGCTGAGTTCAATACAAGGGATAAGTGATTTGCTTGTAAATGATTACGATACACTTTCGAACAAAGAAAAAAGGGTTTTTACGCAGGATATCAATACCTTGTCGGTAAGTCTTTTCGAAATTATCAATACACTGCTTACCTGGTCTACTTCACAAAGCGGGATGATTGCATTCCGTCCAAAACCCTTCCTGATGGCAGAACTGTGCCGGAAATCCACCAGAAACTTACAGGCGGTTGCCAAGCAGAAAGATATCCTCCTTATCTGCCGGACAGATGAAAATCTTTCGGTAATGGCTGATGGAAATATGATTCTTTCGGTACTGCACAACCTGATCAGCAATGCCATAAAATACTCCTTCCATGGCGCAAATATTCTTCTTGAAACCCAACGTTTGGATGGGTTTGCACAAATTTCTGTAATAGACTCCGGCACCGGCCTTACACCCGATATGCAGGCAAAGCTTTTTCAATACGACCAGCATTTTTTAAATAAAGGGACCGCCGGCGAAACAGGCACCGGACTCGGCCTTATACTTTGCAAGGATTTTGTTGAAAAGAATGGCGGTACTATTCGTGTGGAAAGCATAGTTGATAAGGGAAGCACATTTGTTTTTACGTTACCGCTGGCGACATAGTGCCATACTGACTTTATGATCCACGAAACAAACCTATAAACTCACACTTAGAATTCATCTGCCTACAGATAGTTCTCAGCAATTAATACCATCAAACATTGAAGCGCAGCTCACAGACACATGTTTACCTTTTCTGGTGCGATAATTAGCATATTGATTTTTACCAGACTTAGCTTACTTTTAGGGCATGAAACCACTGAAAAACACTTTATTCATTTTTCTTACCATACTTGCACTTTCAGCAATGGGACAAAATACTGAACGCCAAAAAATTATTCTATGGCCCGGAAATGTTCCAGGTGAAATGCAACCAAAGCATGAGCCGGATGTGATGCCCGACAAGGGTGATAAAATTACCCGGCTTTCAAACGTCACAAATCCGGTCCTGCTGGTATTTGATGCCTGCAGGAATTGTAACGGTTCAGCAGTAATCATTTGTCCCGGAGGTGGTTATGGCATACTGGCCATTGACCTCGAAGGATATGAAATTGCGACATGGCTCAACAGTTTGGGCATAACCGCTTTTGTGCTTCAGTACCGCGTTCCTGACAAACGCGATGCAGCCTTGCAGGATTTGCAGAGAGCAATACGGGTAGTACGCGAAAATGCCGGCAAATGGAACCTGGATCCGGATAAAATCGGGGTGATGGGTTTTTCGGCAGGAGCCAGCCTTTCGGCAAGGGTTTGCGCTTTGCCCGACAGTAGTTTATACCCGGATATCGACCAGGCTGATAAACTCCGCTTCCGCCCGGACTTCTGTATGCTGATTTACCCTGCCTACCTCGACGATGGTCCCGGAAAAAGCATATCACCTGAAACGAAACCAACTAAAGCTACACCGCCGACATTTATTTTTGCCACTGCCGACGATGCTCACGGAAACAGTGCACTGGTAATGGCATCGGCTTTGCGAAATGCGCAAATACCGGTTGAACTGCATTTCCTGCCATCTGGCGGGCATGGATATGGCTTACGCAAAGGAAACAGGGCAGCCGAAACCTGGCCAACACTGGCACAAACCTGGCTAAATACTATCCTTAAAGGAACTGTTAAGCCGCCATTAAATCATGAGGAATAAAGCACTGGTGGTTGCGTTAATTGATATCAGGATGCTCCAACTGAACTCAGGCTGGCCAACCATCTGTTATAATCGTGAAAAATTATTTATGAAAATCAAGTTTAACCCTGGTATTATTCGTTGCAGGGAATACTTTACCTGCTATTTTGCCTAGAATTACCGGATTATACGGACTACCGGGAAACTGTTTTCGATATTCGTTAAATGCATCCATATATTCGGCTTCGGTCATCGGGCTGTGATTAAGTGCGACTAGCAAAGCATTTCCGACCAGGTATTGCTGGTACGATCTTGGAGCAAAGTCGTACACGCCAAAATAAGGTTGCACAAACAAAAAATCTGCGGAATAACTTCGCCAGGTATATTTAGGAGTATTAATCACCGGAGGAATTATACCATCACTAATAAATATACATTTACTGATTATTACAGGTGTTAAAATGGTAGTGGCAAAATATTTTCCATTAAAAGGATCATATTCGCTGAACAGTTTGTTGATAAGGATTTTTAACTCCTTCTTCGACATTTTAATTGCCTTTGGATTACGTAATCCTTCGTCTAAAACTTCTTTACAAGAGTATAACAAGCGTTGTTCGGTTTCGGCAACAAAAGCATTATAACAATTTAAAGATATTTTATCTCTTTTATATTCTTCCAGAAGTTTGTTTGTATACCATGTTAAAATTACATCAAGACTATCTGAGGCAATTGAGGCAGTTGCAGCATGTTTAATGATTCCTTCTATTATATCCGTTTGTTTTCCATATATATTTAACAATTCCCAATTTGCCAGTATTTCGTTGGCTCTGGCATTTTCGCCAAAAAAGAACACTTGCTGTGTTTTCTTCACTGTGTCAGTCATTACTTCAAAACTAATATCCCTTATTGAATCAACAAAACAAAGAGAATATAATGAATTTTTGCATTGCATCAGTATAAACGAATTTGCAGGTATATCTAGCTGTTTCTGAAAACGATTGTTCCGAACAATAGAAGTATCATCTGTATCAATATATTCTGTAGTAAAAAAGCGATCCACGGGTTTACTTATTATCACCACACTTCCATCATTGGCAATATCAATTTTACCTTTTATGGTTACAACGAAACTCTGGGAAAAGCTTTTAAAGCACAATGCCATTGATAAAATAATTAAATAATATTTTAATCCTGATATCATAGATATTTTATTTTCGGTGATTATTTGAAAGACGAGAACAAATGTAAATGCCTTATAATGTAAGCTTTATATCAGAAGAATTAAATCACTCCCGATTATCGTATGCTTGTTTTACTATCCCGGAATATGTGTTGAATCAATATTCAAACTTACATAAAAATAATCAGTCTTAACCGACAAAAATCAAATTTAGATTCAACAACTCCGTAACTTAGGGGACAAATCATGATTTTTTGACCAGATGTAGTATAATGCTCATTAACAAGACCATAGCTGCAGAATCTCTATATTATTTATAGACCTGAAGTATGAATTTTCATATCTCAAAATAACCACAGCTAGTTTAGTTGTTTTTTATCCTGTTTGAACGCTTCATCAAAATTTATTAGATCAAAAATCTGCTTACACTACTATGAGCATGCAACCCTATGTTTGGATTTTTTAAATGGTTGGTTACCTTTACAGAATAAATATTTATGAAGATGATGAAAAATTTACGCAAAATAATATTCAGGATCTGGTACTGGTATGTGAATACCATCGATAAGAAAGGTGAAGTTCTGTTTATGAATTACGGCTATTCCAATCCCGATATGCCGGTTAATCTTGAACCTGAGGATGAAGCCAACAGGTATTCGGCACAATTGTACCATTTGGTGGGAAGTGCAGTTGATCTTAAAAATAAGGATATTGCCGAAATCGGATGTGGCCGCGGGGGCGGATTGTCGTATATCACCAAAGTTTTTTCACCGGCTTCGGCCTTGGGCGTTGACCTCGATAAGCAGGCAATAATATTCTGCAGCAAACAATACACACTGAAAGGAATAAAATTTGAACAGGGCGATGCTCAGAATCTGTTTTTTCTGGAAGATAATTCGGTTGATGCAATCATAAATGTAGAGTCTTCGCATCGCTACCCCGATATGAATGTTTTTCTGAAAGAAGTTCACCGGGTACTACGCCCGGGCGGGAATTTTTTGTACACTGATTTCCGTTATGCATGGGAAGAGCAGCTTTTGAAGCAACAACTTACGGATTCAGGGATGAATATAATCAAAGAGGAAATGATTACCGAACATGTTTTGTCGGCACTTAAGGCCGATGATGAGCGAAAACGCAGGCTCGTGAAAAAATTAGCACCCGCTTTTATACACTCTGTTGCTTTAAATTTTGCCGGCACAGTAGGGAGCAGCACTTTCAATAAGTTTGCATCGCACGAATTTGAGTATTATCATTTTGTGATGCAGAAGAATTTCTGATCCAAAAGCATTTTGTTCAGATGCGACAAAGGAAAGAATATAGATTTTTGCAGTATTAATAAAGCATACAGGGAAGTCTCTTCATATTCAACCCTCTGATTTAATGAAAAGAACACCTTGCCTTATTTCACAAACTGCTCCGCGTAATATTTAGCCGTAAGTTTTTCGCCGGTGGCTTTTTCGATCATCTCGTTCCAGTGGTAGCGGGCGCCGGGTATAAATACTTTTTCTTTCAGGTAATCGCCGACTTCCTTTTTACCGGAATAACTCTGGCCTGAAGTATCCGATTTCAATACGTGAACAGCAATATAATAGTTGAACTGCGAAGCAAGCAATTCGCCCAACAGGTAATTGTGATAATAACAGGGTGCAGTGGCTATATGAAGTTTGCTGGCCCAGTCGGGCTGGTTGCGGTTAGCCGGGCGTTTTATCATCTGGTATTTTTCGACCAGGTTCCACCAGAGTGAATTCAAATCCTGGTCAGGATCGGCATACAACGCTTTTTCGAAACGGTACATAACCTGAGCCCATCTGCTGAAGGTAAGCTGCTCGAGACGCAGCACTTTGAAACTTTCTTCAGCAACTTTTTGTGCATCCGATGCATCTGTCAGGTTCATATCTTCGAGGAACCGGGCATTCGACGACATGCGCCCGAAAAACATGGCAATGGCTTCGGTGGTAAATGTATGTGCCGGATTCCGCAGGGTGAAAGGCAACTGCGGAGCTATATACTTGTCGTAACAGGCATGACCGAATTCGTGCAGCATGGTTCCCATCCAACTGGCATTGGGTTTCAGGTTGCAAAGCACGCGAACATCGCCAAGGTTATCAATATCAATGCAATAGGCATGCTGGTTTTTACCCGGTTTCTCGTACAAATCGCTTTTTGCAAGCATATCCTTTATATCCAGGCCTATGCCAATATAATAATCTGTGGTGAGTTGCTCAATATTTTCATCCTTGTAGTACTTGTCGAGATCGACACTGTAAATTGCTGGTGGCTCCTGGAAAAACCGGTTCTGATAATGCCAGGGCATCAGTTTTTCCGTTTTTATATTGTTGCGCTTCGATAAAAAATCATCAATTTCGCCTTTGAGTCCCGCAAAGGAATCGCGGGTGAGGTTATCAAGTTCATCAAATAAAATGCTGATATCTTCGGGATACTGTTCGCTGAGTTTCAGGCTCATTTCGTGATAGTTGCCGAATCCCAGTTCCCTGGCAATTTCATTCCGTTTTTTCACCAGGCTGATAATGTCGCCGGCAACCAAAGTGCCTATTGCTTTATGTCCTTCCCAGGTTTGTTTCAATTCCTCCGTATTGGTAGAGGTTTTGAGAACTTCTTCAACTTCATTGTCGCTGAGTTTTTTGCCATTCAAATCAACCCTGAAATTCGAATACTTCTTCTCGATTTCAGTCTGCATTTTAATGACACTATTCAGCAATTCAGTATCAACCTGGTTGCCAAGGTAGGCATTGTATATCACTTCGAGCTGGCGATTAAGCAGGGCATCAGTAATAACACCTGATTGCTTAATCCGCTTAAGAACGGTAAAATCATCCTTATTTGAAAAAACTTTCGTGAGTTCAATATTCAGGTCTTCCGATTTTTTCCAGTCCTCATCGTTGCCGCTGATAGAGGCATTCCAGTATGCGAGCGATGATTCTTTTGTCAGTGGCTGAACAACGGAGTCGAATTTATTTATAAAGTCAAGAAGTTCTTTTTCCATAGGGATAATTACAAATTGGGCAATTGGTTTGAAATTGTTTCAGGGATTCAAGGTTACAGGACATTGAGCACAGTCGAAACGCAGGGTTTCAGAGTTTCAGACCCCACCTAAATCCTCCCCGGTAGGGAGGACTTCAGAAAAATAAGTGGTTAGAGGATATAGCCAGCTGACACATTCCAAAATCCGAAATCGAAAATCTACATTTCTATTCCACTTCCCAGGTAGCCCCGTCTTTTGTATCCTTGATATTTACCCCAGCCTTAGCCAGTTCATCGCGCAGGCGATCGCTGGCAGCCCAGTCTTTATTGGTACGGGCTTCGCGGCGAAGGTCAAGAATAATATTCACCAGATTGGCAATTACCTGGTTCCCGACCTGTGGATCCGTTTCCGGCAACAATCCAAGTATATCGAAAACAAAGGTATGCATGGTTTCACGAAGCAGTGTTATATCATCGGCAGTAAGACTTTCCTTCTTATCGTTCACCGAATTTATAATGCGTGCTGCATCAAAAAGGTGTGCTATCAATACAGGGCTGTTAAAGTCGTCGTTTATGGCCTCGTAGCATTTGGCCCGGATGCCGGGAATATCAACTGTTGAGGCTTTGGCAGGAACCAGTTTTTCGAGGGTGGCAATGCTCTTCATCAGCCTTTGAAAGCCTTTTTCGGATGCTTGCAGGGCTTCGTTACCGAAATCGAGCGGGCTTCGGTAATGAGCCTGAAGAATGAAGAACCGAACCGTCATCGGACTGTAGGCTTTTTGAAGCGCTTCGTGCGTGCCGGCAAAAAACTCGTCAAGCAATATGAAATTACCCAGTGATTTCCCCATTTTCTGCCCGTTAATGGTTATCATATTGTTATGCAGCCAGTATTTGGCAGGGGTTTTATGATTGACAACCGTACTTTGCGCTATCTCACTTTCGTGATGCGGGAACAGCAGGTCCAGACCACCACCATGAATATCAAAATGTTCGCCCAGGTATTTGGTGCTCATAGCTGAGCATTCAAGGTGCCATCCGGGGAAACCGGCGCTCCATTCCGAAGGCCAGCGCATGATATGTTCGGGTTGGGCTTTTTTCCACAGGGCAAAATCGAAACTGTTACGTTTCTCGTCCTGTCCCTCAAGTTCGCGGGTATTCGACAACAGATCTTCGACCACCCGACCCGAAAGTATACCATACTTATGTTTTTTGTTGTATTTCTCCACATCAAAATACACCGAGCCTTTGCTTTCGTATCCCATTCCTTCATTCAGAATGGTTTTCACCATAGCGATCTGTTCAATGATATGCCCGGATGCACGTGGCTCAATACTGGGTTTCAGCACATTAAGCTTATCCATAGCCGAATGGTAGCGATCGGTAAAATACTGCACCACTTCCATGGGCTCCAGCTGCTCCAGGCGAGCCTTTTTGGCAATTTTATCTTCGCCTTCGTCGGCATCATTTTCAAGGTGGCCTACATCGGTAATGTTGCGAACATACCGCACTTTAAACCCCAGATGCTTCAGGTACCGGAACACAAGGTCGAAGGTGATGGCCGGACGCGCATGCCCGAGATGTGCATCGCCGTATACGGTTGGCCCGCACACATACATGCCGACAAGCGGAGGGTTAACAGGCACAAATAGTTCCTTCTGACGGGATAAGGTGTTGTGAACGAAAAGTTTATTTTCCATGCTGCAGATTTCGCAAGGTGCAAAGGTAGAGAATTTCAGATAAATTCCCGATCGCGACAGATTGTTGATTTTCGGTACGTGATATCTTTAAATGAAGACTGCCGGATCTCTCCGGCAGTCTTTTTGCTGTGTAGTGGCAAAGGGAAGTCATACGAGCAGGTTGAGTTTTCTTAATAACGCCTTTGATCTGCCTGACAGATTCAAAAGCAATAGTTAAACGTGACTGGCCTCTTTCATTCCTTACAGTCAATAGGAGACCGATAATCCATAAACCAAAGTTAACCAAAAACCACTTTACCAACTTTGTTCATAGGTTTATTACCGTGAGGTGAAAAGGTAATAGGGCAATACTAAAATAAACTGATCTTTTTTTGCCGCATATTTTCATGTGGTTGTTTCTCAGCTAAATGAGAATCCTGGCAGTATTTTTTTTATTTCGTTGGTTGTTTTCCGGAAAAGCATTTTTAAAATCCGCAGTTCAATAAAATCCCTGCTAACAGGTATACGAGGATAAAACAGAAAATCGGAAATTTGATTTACTATAAGATTTCTCGGGATTTTGAGTCGGAATTCAGAAGTATGAAAGATAATCCATTCTCACGGATCCGGACATTGTTTCGTAGCTAAAACTGATGCCATGAGCGTGGCATTTGGTCAACTGATTTAGAGAGCAAGATGTTTCAGAACTCCTGACCTGGTTGTTCAGGATCAATTAATTATGAAAATTTATGCTTCATTATGTTATAACATGCATGTTTGCGAATTCATATTTTTTAGATTCGGAAAAATAATTCTTCATTTTTCGTGCACAATTTTGGATTTTATGGATAGAACCAAGAAATATTTCGGTGCTCTGCACCTCTGTATTTATTTGATAATCAATTCTATAAATATTTCGCCGCTCTGCGGCTTTTCAATGAAAGTAGTTGTGAAAATCAGGTGCATCGCACCGGAATATTTATAGTAGAGTAATACGGGATTCACCAATAGGTGCAGCGCACCGAAATAGGGATTGCCATTTATGAATGACAGATAAAAAATATGTTTTCTTTTTGCAGGATGTCAGGAGTTCTGAGGTTATAAAGTCACTTTTGCGCAGAATTTAAAAGCGTCAGAAGTCAGGATCCCTTAAAATGCCAAAATGCATTAGCCGCCTGATTTCAGGTGACAGATAAGATTTTTATAAGAAACAATTGTTCAAAAGGGAGAAACCACGGATACGTAGTTAATCATACAAGGAAATAAGGCTATGAAAAGAGTGGGGGAAATCGGTATGCGATTGGCGCATTAACCTATAATGACAGTTCCAAGCCATGCCCATCCGACAAGGAGCATTGCGGTACAAATAATATGGAACGGGCGGATTATGAGTTGGGTTGACGATTCTTCGGAAAAGATATCCGTATATTCTTCGGCCAGGAATACGTTCGTGTTTTTCATAACTCAGTTATTTTTTCTTAACGCTGTATAGTATTTATAGCCGCGGGGAGAAAAAGTAATATGCATTTCCGTAAAAAATTTTCCGGTAAGGGATCTTGCCTGCAAATCAAGAAGGCTAAATAAATACAAAAAACACCATTAAAACACAGGCTGACAAAATGTTATGCACAAACTTATTCACAATGGAAGGGGAGCGGATATGCTCGTGACCAATTAGGGGAGAAAGAGTGCGAAGCAATATTTTGATCTAAAATTTAAAGTTCCGGACTTTCCTGATTACGAAAGAAAGATTGGCCTGACCAGGAGTTGCATTTCGCAATTTTCGGATAAAGGTTGATTTAAAAAATGGGAAAGGCTTATCGTCTCGCGTTTAGAATGGTTTCTACCCTCAATTGCACGTTGTCCTCAGCCTCGTGAAACGATTATTTTTATACCTTAGCTGCACTATATTTATCCGTGTATGTGGAATTTTTTCATTAATGATCCGTCATCAAAGAGAGACCGGAAGAAGATACAGGCGGAAAAGAAACATATGCGCGACAGGGAAAAGTCGTGGCGGCGCCGACATCGCAAAGAAACATGGCGGAGGTTCAAAAAACGCTTCAACGAATTTTTGGCTCACCCATTTTCCGGGTTTCGATGGAGTATTTCCGGCAGGCGGGATCATTTGGCAAAAACCGATCGCCTGAAGTCGCAGCAGGAAAAGAAACAGGTGCATTCCCGCGAAAAAGCCCGGCGCCATCGCCGGCGGGAGGAGGCGATTCGAAGATTTAACAAGCGATTCAACGCATTTTTGGATAATCCTTTTGCAAAACGGGAACTGACCGCTGATGAACGCGAAAAGATGCGTTTTAAAATGTATGCCAGGCGTGAGCGCACGCTTGACAGGCAAAAATGGTGGACGGAGTTTAAAAAGAACCCGTTTACATCGTTTAAACTAACCGAGGAGCAACGTGAGAGGAAGCAGTTTAAAATATATGCCAGGCGCGAGCGCCAACATGACCGGCAGAAATGGTGGGCCAGGTTTAAAAAAAATCCTTTCCGGACACTTTTCCCGCGCAGGCAACTCCGTATGCCGGGCGGCGGATATCATTATGCCTTCCGTTTAAGCCGGGAGGAACGAAAGGAGATAGCCAGCAACAAACGCCGGAAGTTCCGCGAAAACCTCGGGAAGGTATTTGCCACGCACGATATGCGTGCTAAATTCGGATTCGCATACCTGCATTCCACGGCCTATTTTATCCTGGCATTTATGCTGATTTATATAGTTTACCAGGTGATAACCATCCTGGCGGCTTCGTCGTACAATATACCCATTATCTGGTCGTACTACAAGCTGAAATTCCCGCTTTATACCTTTTCTCCTTTGTATACCCGCGAAGCACTGGTGGTGATTTTCGCCATGGGACCTATTATGTCGCTGATGCTGGCCTTTGTTTTCCTGCGGCTGTACTTTACCACCAATGTTATTCTGAAACGGTTTAAGCTGTTTTACCTCTGGGGATTTATCTGCGGTGCCAATATGTTTTTCGGCGCCTATATTTCGGGTTTTATAACACGCACTGAATTTATTTATACTTCCGAATGGCTGTTTATGAACGGCTCGTTTGCAAGCATTGAAATTATTTTTACGATTATCGCCATTGCCATACTGATTATTATCGGCAGGATAGTGACACCGCTTTTCCTTCTTTCATCCGGCTCGGTAACAATGATAAAGCCTGAGTTCAGGCTGTTCTTTATATTCAGCCAGGTTATTCTTCCATGGTTCACGATGATGCTGATTCTTTTCGCTATCACACTGCCTAATTATTATTTCCCCCTGATACTGAAAACAATAACTCCCGGGTTGATCGTGGTCCCTACCTTGTTTTTGTATAATTCCATACAATTCGACAATATCCACGAGTCGGGGGTTATACAGCGTACTTATTTCCGGTGGAGCATTGTGATTGTGGCTGTGGCGGTACTTTTCTTTTACAGGCTGATACTGGGTTTCGGGCTAAGTGTTTCGTAACACCGCCAATCGGAATCCCTCCTTCGAAGGCACCACCGCCAACCCAAAACCACCCTCGAAGGCACGTCATTGCGAGGAGCGCAGCGACGAAGCAATCCCGTGCCTTTACCACAAGACTTACTAAGAAGACTTTTCCTTTTTCCATAAGATTGCCACGGCGGAGCTCACTTGTACAATTTAACTTTGATTGCTCCCGCCTCGCAATGACGTACATACCCTCATGATTTATCCCGCCTCGCAATGACGTGCACACCCTGATTGTTTTACCTGCGAACTGCTTCGAAGGCACCACCGCCAATCCTAAAACCTCCTTCGAAGGCAACACCGCCAACCCAAAACCACCCTCGAAGGCACGTCATTGCGAGGAGCGCAGCAACGAAGCAATCTTGTGCCTTTACCACAAGACTTGCTAAGAAGGCTTTTCCCTTTTCCATAAGATTGCCACGGCGAAACTCGCTTGTACAATTTAACTTTGATTGCTCCCGCCTCGCAATGACGTGCACACCCTCATGATTTATCCCGCCTCGCAATGACGTGCACACCCTGATTATTTTACCTCCGAGCCGCTACGAAGGCAACAACGCCAACCCCAAAACCAACTTTGAAGGCACCACCGCCAACCCCAAAACCTCCATCGAAGGCACGTCATTGCGAGGAGGAACGACGAAGCAATCTTGTGCCTTTACCGCAAACCATGCTAAGAAGGCTTTTCCTTTTTCCATAAGATTGCCACGGCGGAGCTCACTTGTACAATTTAACTTTGATTGCACCCGCCTCGCAATGACGTGCACACCCTGATTGTTTTACCTGCGAGCTGCTACGAAGGACACCCTGCCAACTTTTGTTGTACCCGCCTCGCAATGACGTGCACACCCTCATTATTTTACCGGTGAGTTGCTACGAAGGCACCATCGCATAACCCAAAACCAACTTCGAAGGCACCACCGCCAACCCCAAAACCTTCATCGAAGGCACGTCATTGCGAGGAGGAACGACGAAGCAATCCCGTGCCTTTACCGCAAACCATGCTAAGAAGGCTTTTTCTTTATCCACGAGATTGCTTCGGCGGAGTTCGCTTGTGCCATTGAACTTATATGGTACCCGCCTCGCAATGACGTACACACCCTCATGATTTATCCCGCCTCGCAATGACGTACACACCCTCATGATTTATCCCGCCTCGCAATGACGTGCACACCCTGATTGTTTTACCTGCGAACTGCTACGAAGGCACCACCGCCAAACCCAAAACCTCCATCGAAGGCACGTCATTGCGAGGAGCGCAGCGACGAAGCAATCCCGTGCCTTTACCGCAAACCATGCTAAGAAGGCTTTTCCTTTTTCCATAAGATTGCCACGGCGGAGCTCGCTTGTACAATTTAACTTTGATTGCTCCCGCCTCGCAATGACGTACATACCCTCATGATTTATCCCGCCTCGCAATGACGT
>JBBQSY010000050.1:0-25667 GCA_038213495.1 Bacteroidales bacterium | reverse complement strand
CAGGTAAAGTTTAAATTCTGATGAAATCCAGGATGCAAATTCAAATGCGATATCAATGTGGGCAAAGGTACCTCCATATCTTCCTGATTTGGAAATAATACCTGTAGCATTGGTAGATTCAATCCATTTCTGTGGAGACAGCACAAAATAATTACTTCCAGCTTCTGCTTTAAACCTCTCGAATTCGAGAGGTTTAAAATTCAGGTTATTCAATTTTTCCCACAAACCAATAAACGCAATGGTACTTCTATTCCGCATCCAGTTATTGATAACAGAATATGGTTCTTCTGAATTTCTATATTTAGCAATATCAGTGAGTGAGATAAATTCACCTGACTTCTTATTCAGAACTGAAATCTCGTTTTTTTGAACAACTATTTTACTAAGAGACTTAGCCATGGTTTACAGTTTGAATCATTTTTTCAATTTGATTTCCGTTTCTGTTTTCTTTCCAGTTCTCTCGATTACCCTTTCTCCCGATCTCCCAGTCGTCCCATCTCCCGGTCGCCCCATCTCCACCTCCGCCTGTTAATCCAAACCACCTTAGCCTTCTACTTCCTCCTTCTTTGCCCTAAAAGTTTCCCAGATAAAATATCCGCAAAGAACAATCAGCATAAGCAGGGCAAGAGCTTCAGCACTGTGAGATTCGAACCATTCTTTATTTACGAAGTTAACTCCAAAGTTAGCCAATGTCGCACTGATAACCCCCATCAGTGCTCCGCCGGCAATAAAACCGGAAGCAATGAGTGTACCTCTTTCGCCCCGGGCCTGGTTTAGTTTCGGGTCCTTGCTGCGTTTGCTGACGAAATTAGCAATAATACCGCCCAACAGAAGCGGAGTGTTCAACTGCAACGGAATAAACATTCCGAGTGAAAATGCCAGCGCCGGAACGCCTATCATGGTAAGGATCAATGATAAAAATGCTCCTGCTCCATACAGCATCCAGGGTGCCGGTTGCCCGCTCATCATAGGCTGGATAACGGCTGCCATGGCATTAGCCTGAGGTGCAACCATTGCATTTTCACCTGTAAAACCATACGTTTTATTCAATACCATTATTACACCGCCAACTGTAATGGCTGATACAAATGTTCCAAGGAATTTCCAGGTTTGCTGTTTATAAGGCGAAGTCCCCAGCCAGTAACCGATTTTAAGGTCAGTAATAAAACCACCGGCCATGGAAAGAGCCGTACAAACAACACCCCCAATCAGAAGTGCGGCAATCATACCTGAAGTACCTTTCAGACCTACTGAAACCAAAATAAGTGAAGAAATAATCAGAGTCATAAGAGTCATTCCGCTTACCGGGTTTGTACCTACAATTGCAATAGCATTGGCGGCAACGGTCGTAAACAGGAAGGCGATGACCATAACAATGGCGAGCCCGATCAGCGCGAATTTAATATTGTGAACCACTCCAAAATGGAAGAATATTAAAATGACAATTGCAGTAAGAATAATACCACCAGCGATAATAGCCATAGGCAAATCGCGTTGGGTGCGGAGGTTTTTACCGTTTTCGGCATGTTTGCCAAAAATCTCTTTACCGGCAAGGCTTACAGCTGATTGTATGATTTTACTTGAACGGATGATTCCAATTACCCCGGCCATGGCAATTCCGCCTATACCGATGGGGCGTACATAGTAAGTAAAAATCTGTTCTGCCGACATATTGGCTATCAGTGCAGTGATGTTGGTTCCGACAGGTATAGTTTGGCCATCGGAAAAGAAATTAATGATCGGGATGATCACATACCAGCCTACAAATGAACCGGCTGTGATAATAGCAGCATATTTCAGCCCGATAATATAACCCAGTCCAAGAACGGCTGCACCCACATTCAGTTTAAATACAATTTTAGCTTTATCGGCAAGCATTTCGCCGGCAGGGATAACCCGTGAAGTGAACACCTCTGACCACCAGCCAAATGTGGCAATAATAAAATCATAAATACCACCGATCAATCCTGCTACCAGCAGCAGTCGAGCCTGGTTGCCTCCTTTTGCTCCCGAAACCAGTACTTCGGTAGTAGCGGTGGCTTCAGGGAATGGATATTTACCATGCATTTCGCTCACGAAATATTTACGGAACGGAATCAGGAATAAAATCCCAAGGAAACCACCCAGCAACGATGACATAAAAATCTGGTAAAATTGTACCTGCAGGTTAAGGATATACAAGGCAGGCAGTGTGAAAATGGCCCCGGCAACGATAACACCTGAACTGGATCCAATGGATTGAATAATCACATTTTCGCCCAAGGCTCCTTTTCGTTTAAAAACCGTTGAAAGCCCGACTGCAATAATGGCAATAGGAATGGCCGCTTCGAAAACCTGCCCGATTTTAAGGCCCAGGTAAGCGGCTGCAGCCGAAAATAAGGCAGCCATTATAATACCCCAAATCACACTCCAGGTAGTTACTTCAGGATATACCTTTTTAGGCGACATGATGGGGTCGTAAGTTTCGCCCGGTTTAAGCTCTGTATAGGCGTTTTCGGGAAGGCCTTTGATGGGGCCGTGTTCGGTGCTTTCCATAGTGCTTGTTTGTTTTTTTTAAGAGCCAAAAGTAGGGTAAAAAATGTTTGGAAATTCTAACAGGAAATTATTTCACGAAGATGATAAACCGATTTATAAGCATTGCATTATTTTTAAATAACAAACGGAGTTTTTGTTGAAATCTAAAACCTGTAATATTTGTAACTATTCAGCTCTTAAACAATCTATTTTGCTACAGATTTCACGGATTTGCACAGAATCAGAACTGCTTTCAGCGGTTTTTACCTAAAAAACAGATCTAGGCACACTTGTACTTATCAGCATAATCTGTGGCCTGTATTCATCCCTCCATGCATTGACCAAGCAGATTAGTGACTTAATAACAATATTTGTGTATTTGCTGGCATGATTTCTGTCCCACGAAGACACAAAGTTCACTAAATCTTAGTGTTCTTAGCGGCTTTGTGGGAAACCAGTTAGGTCCTGTCCCGATAGCTATCGGGATGTCCTGGTTAGTCACCAATATTTTCGTCTTTTTTCAACTCAATAAGCGTATTCTGTGCTTTCACTATTTCCGCAAAAAATTGCCTGACATCATTATAATCGCCCCGCGGAAAACTATCTTTTTTTATCTGCATGGCTGAATGAATGTGGATTTCTCTTTTATCCGCATCGGCGATTACTGAAAAATCAAAAACAAGATCATTTCCTATTCCTGTCATTGCAACAGATTCCGGAAGGCTTACAATGCTGAATCCTTTTGGAATATATACAGTTAAATCAAAATTTTGAATGATTGGAGCCTGGAAATCAATTCTGAAGTCCCGCTTTATCCCATCAAAAGGATTTTCTTTATAGCCGTCAAAAGGAATGGTTTGCAGAAAGTAGCTTTCAGTTGTATTGTAATCCACAGGTTTTAGCACAAAGCTGAAACTTTCAACAAATGGATTATCCGTTTCATTCAGCCCTTTGTAAAAGAGTGTTGAAATATTGTAGTTCTGATAAAATAGTTTCCGTGATTTTATATATTCATCTTCGCCTTTATCCAGTTGGATATTGCGCAAATTATTTGCCGAAAGGCTCCAGGAACTTTTTTCGACATGAACTGTATCCGGTTTCTCAGGATCCCATGCATACGAAATACTGGTTTTTGATTCGAAGCGTTCGTTACGAAGTAAGGGTATCCAGAACCTATGCAGATGCTCCGAAACAAGGAATCCATCTCCGTTCAGGCATTTTAACGGCAGAGTATTGAACGCTATTTCCCGTTTGGAAGCATCCAGTAAATAAATACTTGTGTCGTTGAAAACGGCTGCTACCAGGTAACTTGCGCCAGACCTGCGCGGATCTGTTTTCGAAGGTGGTGCATCCTCATAAGTCGCAAGCAATAACGGGTGGCAATCGAAACCGGCTTCACGCAAGGCAGCGAGTAGCAAGAGATTGATTTCGCCTGTATTCCCTGATTTTTCATCCATTGTTTTACGAATATCACCGGCATAAATACTCCGATATCCATTGCATTTTACACTTTGCCGGATAAACTCATACACTTCCCTAAGGCTGTCTGTAAAAGTATGATTTTCAATAAATAGCTTTTCCAATGCAGGATGCAGGAATTTTCCTTTGTCAAGAACTTTGCCCAGATTTTTGCTTTTCAGAAGATTATCCCTGATTTCAGTCCAGGAAAGTGGGTCCTGGCTGTTGCCCCAAATTGAATTCTGATTATAGGAATTATAAACAAGCTCAACCTTTGATAGCTGATCCTCGGGTCGAAGGATAAACATTTCATTGAGATGATAGGATGGAGCATTTTCAACTGCAAACCTGTTCACTATAAATCCGGCTTTTCTATCTGCATTCAGTGATATGTCCTTAATACTATTGACGGCAAAGGGCAAAAACTCAGTATAATAGTATGAATAAGTGGCTTTCTTTTGAACTTTTGTAATATATTCGCTCCAGCCACAGGGAATTTCAGACTGAAAATACCAGGGCTGAATAGATATCATATTATTATCTTTTTGCCAGTAATAAATGTCAATAACTGATCCTATCTTCACATTCGGCAGCGAAACAGTATATTTGGTATTGTATTTATCTATTTGAGTAATAGTAGCGTCGTTGGATTTTATTTTTTCTTCCACTATCATATCATTCTCAAGGTTAAAAACCGAAGCCCTGAAGAATGCAATATCTGTGAGTCTGCTTAAATGTGAAATTTCAAAGTTGCCATAAGAGAGACCTTCTTTAGTTAAAATTTTGATCCTTCTGGTTATTCTTTTCGAATGATATGGAGCCTGTAAATCCATAGTAAGTTCACATTTCTCAGCAATGATCATTGCGGGCGCACCAGGCTCAAAAGGACAATCTTTCATCAGCAGTTCTTCTCTGCTTACATCTTCAAAGGCATAGTTGGTAAACTGACTATACGAGTTAAAAATCAGACAGCAAAACAGGATAATAAGCAAAGTTGGTTTCATAATAATAAAATTGAAATATTGTGACAATATTAATGAAATATTGAACGAGGCAATCTGTACCATTGAAATAATTAGTTGGTGCTTCAATCGATTTGAAACAGCAACTAATTATCAAAAATTATTTATTCCCATACCTGTTCTTTCCCTTTCACCACCGCAGGTAATCCTTTTTCCATCCAGTGAGCAACTGGTGCACCTTTCAGATAATGGTCGAAAAACTGGTCCATTCTTATACTCAGATCATAGCGATTCGGGAGTTTGGTAAGATTATGACTATCCCCGTTATAGCAAAGCAACCAGACAGGTTTTTGCAGCCTGCGCATGGCTGTTATCAACTCAAGTCCCTGGTAGTATAGCACAGAGTATTATCACTATTAAGTATAACAGAAAAATTCAGGTTAAAAAAAACCGCCCTTTTGGGGCGGTTTTGCAGATGTATTGTGGCCTGGTTAAAACCCATTCACATTTAAACGTCCCCCGGTAACACATTTGCCCGAAAGGGATGCTGTTGCAATTGTTGAGCCAAGGATTGCAGCTTTTATCTGGGCTGCTGTAGCTCCCGGATGACTCGCTGCGTATAAGGCACATGCTCCGGTTACATGTGGGGTAGCCATCGAAGTACCGCTGTAGCTGGCATAACCGCTGATTACATTTTTTCCTGATTTTACAGGAACAGAGGAATAAATTCCTGATCCGGGGGCGCCCAAATCAACAGTAGTAGCGCCATATTGGGAGAAACTAGCCAGGGCTCCTGTTGATGTAATTGCAGCAACCGCAATTACATTCGGACTATTGTAATTAGATGGGTAACTGGCTGTAACATCATTGTTGGTGCCGCTGTTTCCGGCAGCAGCTATAAAAAGAACGCCAGCAGAATTAGCCCTTAATATTGCATCGAGCAATGCCTGCGAAAAACCGCCGCCACCCCAGGAGTTATTTGTTGCAACTATATTTACTCCTTTTAGTTTAAGCCCTGTAAAATAGTCAACAGCTTTTATAGCATTGGCGGTTGTACCGCCACGGCTGCCTAAAAATTTTGCATCCAGAAGCTTTACATTCCAGCACATTCCTGCAACGCCTTTGCCATTGCCGCCTACACCGCCTATTGTTCCGGCTACGTGTGTGCCGTGGTCATCATTTACACCATCGAAAACGGTATTGTTGTTGCCATCAAAATCCCAACCATACACATCATCTTTTAATCCGTTACCGTCATCGTCAATGCCGTTTCCGGCAATCTCGCCCGGATTGGTACCTGCATTGGCTGCAATATCTTCATGCATGTACATATAACCTTCGTCGATTATACCAATGTATACGGTGTTAGAGCCGATGTGGTTATTTCCCCAGGCCACGGAAGCCTGAGTTCCGTATGTTCCACTCATTCCCCAAAGCGAACCGTTGGTAAAATAAGGATCATTTGAGGTTGCTTCGTGATAATAAACATAATTGGGCTCGGCATATAAAACATCCGCCAATCCTTTTGCTTTGGCAATTGCATCAAATGCCTGGAGCGGAGTGCTTACAAGGAGTATGCCTTGTTTGTCTCCCGAATGTTTCATTTCCGCAGTATGAATTTTCTCCTTAACCTTTCCGTTAATTTTTACGAGAACAGCCTCCTGCGCCTGGGCGCTTACTCCTTCTTTAAACTTGATTATCATTTCATTTGGAACTATTTCAGCCCCGTTTACTGCACTGCTTTTCAATTGATTCTGATCATTTGATTCGAGGTCGGCTTTTTTGCATGCTGCAAATACCACAATAACGCCAACTAAAATGCTCAATTTAAATGCTACTTTTTTCATAACGAAAACTGGTTAGGGTAAATAAATATTGAGAGTAACAGCCGGATCAGATTAAAACAGAAAATGGGAAGAAAAAAAACGTTATTTATAGGTTTGAAGAAGTAGCTTAACCAGATCTTGATACAAAGATATCTAATAAATGATATATGTTAACTTTACCACACAAATAAATAAAAGCCACTCAAAAATTAATAATACAATTCAAGGAGGATGCCAGTTTCTTCCTTCAGTTGTAAGGTTTCTTATTTGTACTTTTACCTGCGATTATGACTATTACGGAATCACTTCTTCACTGGTACGAACAGAATAAGCGCCCGCTTCCATGGCGCGAAACCCGCGATCCTTACAAAATATGGCTTTCGGAAGTTATACTTCAGCAAACCCGCGTGGCACAGGGAATGGATTATTACCATCGTTTTCTTATTGCCTTTCCCGATGTGCAAAGCCTGGCAAAGGCGGATGAACAGGATGTGTTAAAACTATGGCAGGGACTAGGCTACTATTCGAGGGCCAGAAATATGCATCACACGGCTAAAGAAATTGTTGAAAAGCAAAATGGCGTTTTCCCTCATTCGTCAGAAGGATTAAAAAAGCTTAAGGGAATAGGGGATTACACTGCTGCTGCCATCGCTTCTATTTGTTTCGATGAAGCTATTGCTGTACTCGATGGAAATGTGGCCCGGGTTATTTCACGCCTGTATGCTATTGATACTCCGGTTGATACAAATACCGGGCGCAGGATCATTACAGACCTGGCAGATAACCTGCTTGATACACATCATCCCGGCACTTTCAACCAGGCAGTAATGGAATTGGGCGCATTGGTGTGTACACCCCAAAGTCCGGATTGCAAAAACTGTCCATTAGCATTCGCCTGTGAAGCCCTTAAATGCAAACAGGTTGAAAACTTCCCGGTAAAAACGCCTAAAAAAGCTGCAACAATACGCCATCTCAATTACCTGGTTATTAGCTTTAGTAAAGATCATCAAGAATTTATACTGATGCGCAAGCGCACAGGCAATGATATATGGAAAAACATGTATGATTTCCCTTGCATTGAAACTGAAAATGATGCTGAAACAGCCCTTGTACTTAATCAAAGTGAAAGTCAAAAAATGTTTGGTGGTTTGCCCTATATCGTAAAACATGTTTCGGGCGAATATATCCATATCCTCTCACACCGCAAGTTGCTGGCAAAGTTTATACGCATTGATATTGAGGGAATTCCTGAACCAGTTGAAAAATTTATTCCAGTCAGGAAAGACCGGATCGGCGAATTACCTATTCCCCGGCTGATTGACCGGTATCTGGCGACTCTTTTATAAACAATTAACTTTTCCAGAGTTCTATCCTCCGGAAGAGTTATTATCTTCGAAAATTTATTAACATGTCCATGGGAAAGCTTCAAATTAAAGTACATTTGTATAAATAATAAATTTAAGATCCAATCATTATGGCACGAGGTGTAAACAAAGTAATTCTGATAGGGAATCTTGGGAAAGACCCTGAGGTCCAGACCTATGACACGTATAAAAAAGCGGTATTTTCGCTTGCTACAACCGAGTATTCGCGCGACAAGGAAGGCAATGAAGTTCAGCATACCGAATGGCACAACATTGTAATGTGGCGTGGCCTGGCCGAGATAGCGGAGCAGTTTCTTCACAAAGGTAGCCAGGTATACATTGAGGGGAAAATCCGCACACGTTCGTACGACGCCAAAGACGGACAAAAAAAATATATCACAGAGGTACAGGCCGACAATCTTGTTCTCCTTGGCGGCCGTAAAGAAGGCAGTAGCGAAAATACGGCCCAGCCCCAGTCGTACAGCACAAACGGGCACCCTGCGCAACCGGTTGTTCCGCCGATCAGCGAGCCGGCAGCACAGCAGAATGATCATGACGATCTGCCGTTTTAAATAAATATTTGATTCAAATAGAACGAGCGGACCATGTTCGCTCGTTTGTTTTTCAGCTTTTACTATCTTTGCAGCTTAAAATCAATTAAATAACACCGTGGCCGACCCACTTCCTGATGCGTTTTACGCATTTATCAATTTAAATATTACTTCAACTGACCTTGCTTCTTCGGCCGGTCTCATTTCCGGATTGATTACCGTGCTGGTTTTATTATTCTGTTCGGCAGCAGCTTCGGCCTCGGAAACGGCTTTCTTTTCGTTGTCGCCTTCCCAGATGAATGAGATTCGCTCCTCGAAAACCACTACCGACAAGCGCATTGTTCATCTGCTTGAGAAATCAAGATTGCTCCTGGCTACTATCCTAATAATGAACAACCTGATTAATGTAGGTATTGTAATTCTCTCGACTTTCCTTGTTAATAACTACCTCGATTTCTCCTCGAACCAGTTGCTGGGTTTTATTTTCCAGATTGTGGTAATAACCTCTGTTTTGTTATTGCTTGGCGAAATAATCCCAAAAGTAATTGCCAACCGCAAACCTGTTAGAATCGCTTCCATAATGGCTACACCCCTGGTTGTTATTCAAAAGATTTTATATCCGTTCAGTGCTTTGCTTGTTAATTCCACCCGTTTTGTTGATAAGCGACAGACACCAGGTCATCACATTACACTCAATGATATATCGAATGCCATCGATATTACAAATGACGGGAAAGTGGATGACGAGGACAGGAAAATAATGAAAAGTATCACCCGATTCGGAGAAATTAATGCCCGCGAAATTATGAGCCCGCGGGTGGATATTACCGCTATTGACAACTTGCTCCCTTTCAGCAAAATACAAAAAATTATCATTGACTCGGGTTATTCACGTATCCCGGTTTATAACGAAACGCCCGATACCATCACCGGGATTTTGTACATCAAGGATTTACTTCCTTATCTTTCGGAAACGGACTCTTTTAAATGGGAAACCCTGGTGAGGCCACCCTTTTTTATCCCTGAAAACAAACCCATCAACGACCTGATGCAGGAGTTCCAGGAGAAAAAAATACATATGGCTGTTGTTGTTGATGAATACGGAGGAACTTCAGGAATCATAACCCTCGAAGATATTATCGAAGAAATTGTTGGCGAAATAAACGATGAGTTTGATATAGAAACCGAAAATGTTTTCTATTCGAGGATCGATGAGCATAATTATGTTTTCGAGGGAAAAACCTCGATTAATGATATGTGCCGTGTACTCGGAATTGACGACCGGATTTTTGATGAGGCTAAAGGTGAGAGTGAATCGCTCGCCGGGCTTATTCTCGAACTTGCAGGTGAAATACCTGCAACCGGAGCAAAATACAGCCTTGGTGAGTTCCTGTTCAGCATTGAAGCAACGGATAAACGAAGAATCAAAAAAGTAAAAATCACAACTCCATCCGGAGAGAGCGATACAAATTGAGCCAAAATCACAAGGTGATACCGGGATGATTTGCAACATTCACGTTCACTGCCTTTCAAAATCACCGCGTCTGCGAATGCAGTTTACAGCTTTCGGAAACGTAAAAATCGCCCAACACTTACAAAATGACACAACAACAAAAAGCATACCCGCTCTCAAAACATCATCTTTTCATTATCTGTGGCATGGTTATATTAGCCGGAATATTGGTAATCTCATCATGCAGCAATGATTATACGCCCAAGCCTCGCGGGTATTTCCGCATCGCGCTTCCCGAAAAAAAGTATATCCTTCTTGATTCGGTTTATCCCTATACGTTCGAATATCCGGCGTATGCACGTATCACTAACGACGCACTGTCGCCGGAAGAAAAAAACTGGATAAATATCGAAATGCCTGTTTTTCATGGCCGGATCCATATCAGTTACAAGACATTATTAAACAAAAGCAACCTGGTGCAATTTACCGAAGATACCAGGACTCTGGCCATGAAGCATATGTCGAAAGCAAGTGGTATAAGGCAAATTGCCATTTCGGATCCGGCCCGCAAAATGTATGGGCTGGTATACGAAATAAACGGAATGGGTGCGGCTTCTCCTTACCAGTTCTATCTCACCGACAGCACAAATCATTTTATACGTGGTTCCCTGTATTTTGATGCTGTACCTAACAACGATTCACTTGCCCCTGTTATCGAATATGTGAAATCGGACATCCGGCACCTTTTCGAAACCATAAACTGGAAATAAAAGTTGCCATATTCCTTAAGCAGCGCTTTTTGCACTTCAGGCAAAATCCCGTATTAATAATCACTAACAAAGAAAATTGAATAGTCACCTTATGACAGGGACACATTAAAGTCTGATATTCTGTTGTTTAAGATGACAGCAACTCCTGATCGCCAACTAAGGCAGTACCATAATCGAAGCATTCTGTTTAAAAGTAAAAAGATAAGATGTACTTTTGCAGTGCGTTGCAGATACTCTGGCTGTGTTATGTAGACGGGTTTGCATTGAACCCCTAAACAGAAGCTACAGGAACGGTAAAGAACCTATACTGACCGGATTCAACTATTAATTATGATGCCGGTTTTGAAAAAGTTGACACTGAGATTACCTCTGAATGCGAAACAAATTTTAATACCTTTATATTAGAAGCATGACCAACTACAATCTTTCACACCTTGATGAACTTGAAAGCGAATCCATATTTGTGATCCGCGAAGTGGCAGCGCAATTCGAACGTCCTGCCATACTTTTTTCGGGAGGCAAGGATAGTATTGTGATGACTTACCTGGCCCGCAAAGCTTTCTGGCCCGCAAAAATCCCGTTCCCACTGCTGCATGTCGACACCGGGCACAATTTCCCCGAAACCATCGAATACCGCGATAAAATGGTTAAAGAACTGGGTGTGAACCTGGTTGTAGGCTCCGTGCAGGAATCCATTGATACCGGCCGTGTAGTTGAAGAAAAAGGATACAGTGCGAGCCGAAACTTGCTGCAAACAGTGACCTTACTCGATACGATCGAAAAATATAAGTTTGATGCCTGTATGGGCGGAGGTCGTCGTGATGAGGAAAAAGCCCGCGCAAAAGAAAGATTTTTTTCGCACCGCGACGAATTCGGGCAATGGGACCCTAAAAACCAGCGCCCCGAGCTATGGAATATTTTCAACGGACGCAAACAAATCGGCGAGCACTTCAGGGTATTTCCTATCAGTAACTGGACAGAAATGGACGTATGGCAATATATTCTGAAAGAAAACCTGCCGATGCCCAGTATTTATTATACCCATGAGCGCGAGGCATTCCTTCGCGATGGTGTGTGGCTTGCAAATGCCCCGTTTATGAAACTGAAACCAACCGAAAAGATAGAGAAGCGGATAGTCCGTTGCCGCACCATCGGCGATGTATCCTGCACAGGGCTTAATCTTTCGACAGCGAACTCGCTCGAGGAAATCATTGACGAAATCGCTGCAACACGGGTAACCGAACGTGGCAGCCGGGCCGACGATATGCGCAGCGAAGCGGCGATGGAAGACAGGAAGAAGGAAGGGTATTTTTAGAAGTACGAGAAGAATTTGAGGACAAGGCGAGGGGGAGAAGGGGAGACACGGAGAGTGGGGGACACGGAGATACTCAAATCCGAGTCACTTCAAACATTTCAAACTTAAACCTTTGTCGCACTGAAGTCGAAGTGCTGAAACTTTGAAACCCTGAAACTTTGAAACCCTGAAACAAAACATACGCGAAGCGCAAAATATTTAACTATAAAAGAACAATGACTGATTTTTCATCCAAAGGATACCTGAATATGGAGCTGTTGCGATTTACAACAGCCGGTAGTGTTGATGATGGGAAGAGTACCCTTATCGGAAGACTTTTATACGACAGCAAATCAATTTTTGAGGATCAGCTCGAAGCCGTAAAAAGAGCAAGCATCCAGCGGGGCAACGAACATATTAACCTGGCTTTGGTTACCGACGGTCTGCGGGCCGAGCGCGAACAGGGAATTACCATCGATGTGGCATACCGATATTTTGCCACTCCCAAACGCAAGTTTATCATCGCCGATACTCCCGGGCATATTCAGTACACGCGCAACATGGTTACCGGCGCCTCCACTGCCAATGCCGCGCTTATACTCATTGATGCACGCAACGGGGTTACCGAGCAAACATACAGGCATACGTATATTGCCACGCTGCTGCAAATTCCCCATATCGTAATATGCGTCAACAAAATGGATCTGGTTGGTTACAGCCAGGAAGTGTTCGACGAAATCCGCGAGAAATTTGTTGCTTTCGCGCTCAAACTCAACGTCAGGGATTTCCGCTTCGTTCCCATTAGTGCATTGCACGGCGATAATGTTGTGGAGCCTTCGATTAATATGAGCTGGTATAATAACGGCACCTTACTCGAAGTGCTCGAAACACTTCCCATCGACCACGATTACAACCTTACCGATGCGCGTTTCCCTGTGCAATATGTGATAAGGCCTATTTCGACCGAATTTCATGATTACCGGGGTTATGCGGGCCGCATTGATGGAGGGATTTTTAAAACCGGCGATAAAGTAATGATTCTTCCCGGTGGTTTCCATTCAACAATTAAATCCATCGAACTGCAGGATAAACAGTTGGAGCAGGCTTTCCCGCCCATGTCGGTTACCATGCAGCTAGATGATGATATCGATATCAGCCGGGGCGATATGATCGTGAAAGAAGATAACCGTCCGCAGGTGAGCCAGGATATTACGATGATGATTTGCTGGATGAGTACGCGCCCGTTGCAGATTAATGGCAAATACGCACTCAAGCATACCACCCGCGATGTACGCTGCCTGGTAAAAGAAGTTCATTATAAAGTGAATGTAAATACAATCGGGCAGATAATTGATGATACCGATGTGAAAATGAATGACATAGCCCGAATTACCATACGCACCACCAAACCTCTGCTGTTCGATTCGTACAAGCAGAACCGGATCACCGGGGCGGTTATTTTTATTGACGAAGCCACCAACGAAACGGTGGGTGTAGGGATGATAGAGTAATCATAATTAATTGGAATAATAACAGTTCCGATCTTCATCAATATAAAATGCGATATAGCTAAATCCAAATCACGGAGCAGTCAAAGCCACTCCGTGATTATTTTTATTGAAACCTCCAATCATTGATCATTGAATAATAAACTTCCCCAAAACTTTTTCATTTTTACCCGATTTATAGAAGTAAACACCCGGTTTAAATGAGCGGGTATCAAGGAGTTTTTGACCTTGATTGCCTAATAATGTAAGTTTTTCGATAGTACGCCCTTGTGCATCAGTTATTGTCAGTTTGATGTTGGTCATGCCTTCGGGAAGCACAAAATCAAATGTTATCCATGTTGTCGCCGGGTTTGGATGTACACTGATTTTTATATCAGAAGGTATTGCAAGTTTGTTCACCGGATTTACAGCAGCATGTTTCGTTTGCTCATCATTCTTTACGCAATTGCAATAGGGAATACCATACCAGAACTCTAATAAGCCATGTGCCTGTGCTGAAGCTATTCCGTGATCGACACTGGCTATATCCATTAGCTTTGTTTTAACAAGGCTGTCGGGTATTGATAGGTTACCGTCTTTTTTCGAAAGATTGATTTGCAGCGTTTTCAGTTCAATTAGGTTTTGGTATTCGGCGGAATCATTGGCTGAGAATTTATGTAAGGTTGGTATCAATTTGAGCATTTCCTGTGCCGCCCCTGTATTGCCGCTTTGCAAGTATGCATCCACAATCTGGTAGTGGCTTGCCAGATCGCCTTTGTTATCCAACCAGTTTATAATACCATGAAGGTCAACTATGCTATCGTGCAATTTGCTGCGTAGAATATCTGAAGCAGCAGATGTTTTCAAATTATCATATAAGTTTAATTTTTCTAATAAAATCGTTTTATACGACTTGCTTCCTGCTATTTGCCTGAGTAATTCAATCATATAATCAGGTAAAGGATTTTCCTTTGTTTGCAGGAACGAAAGGAATTGCTCATCACGCATTTCATCCGGGTTGGCGGCTAATATCTCGAACAAAACGGATTGCGGTATTACCTCAGTTTTAAGAGAAGCAGCTTTTAATGCTTCCTGCGACAGATGTGGCGATTCACCCAACAGTTTTTCACGGAGTTCCCACATTTCGGCAGGTGTAGTGTTTTCAATATCTTGTACTGTATTTGATGTACTTCCACCATCAATTAGTGATTCGTACAATGCTTTAACGTTGTTATAGGTTGCGAGAGCCTCAGCAAATTGCAATTCTTTGGCATCAATTTCTGATTGGTTTAGATTAAACAGGCTTTTACTGCCTCCATAGTTATGTGAAAGGCAAGTGTTGACATTGGTAGTTGGAACTAATTGTAGCCCAAAGAAAGACAATGGAGCCTGGCCCGGAGAGTAGTAATACTGCGCCTGATAACCGCCCCCGTTCCCAAAATGCAGGGTTGCATTAGATGAAAAACTGTTACCCGTAGCTATAGAAGTACCGCTGCGCTGAAAAGGAGAAATACAGGAAGCGGAGTTACTCGCAACAAAAAAGTCATATTTATTTCCTGTATTGGTATTGCATAAATAAGTTAGCCCGTTTGGCGGATAACTGGATCCGTTCTGTAGGCTGGCAATATTGCCTGTATTCAGATTCTGGAAGTTGTTTTTATAAATCTCATTATAGGCAGAGCCTGAACTGGTAACTGAAATACCCTTGAATGTAGTTCCGGTAGCCGTACCACCCGTAAACGTATTTTCCTCAATTTTATATCCTGAGCAGGCATACATCGATATCCCATAACCCTGGTTCGGGCAATTTGCTGCTGTCCCTATTTCGAAAAGGCTGTTCAGTATCATTGCCCCGTTTACATATTGTAGTCCGATGCCATAACCATTATTTGTAAATTTTGCATTGTTCACATAAATACTGTTTACTGTTACGGAATTCGAGGCAAAAATGCCATTAGCAAAATTTTGGAAAAAGGACTTATCAATAGTGGTGCCTGTTATTGGTAGCACCTTATATCCTGCATCGAGTGAGTTAATACCTGTTCCGGTATAATTATTTGTGCGGCTATTCAGGAAATCACATCCGGCAAAAGTTACCCCTTTTACCTGCCAAAGCGAAACATGATAAACAAATGGCGATGCCCCGGAAGGGTATGTGTCGGTTACATCGAAGGTGCAATTGCTTAAATTGCTTAAATTATCGGTTTCAACGCCGGTAGCAGGATCGAAATTCCTGTATTTCATAAATTCAACTGCGGCGGTTGTTGCGGAAAGTTGCACCATTGGCAATAATAATTCCGCCTATCGAATTCCAATCATCCGGTTTCCAGTTGGTAATGCCGTTGTAAGCATTTTCGAGTATAGCACCGTTCTTCAGCTCCACGCTTCCCTGTGCGCATACCCCGTTAACGGTATATTGGTGCAGGGTTGTAGTACCCCAAACTTCAATGCCGCGCCACATGTCGCCACATTGATTAGTGATCTTTGCACCATTAACTATCAGTTTCCCATTTGGTTTAATTATTATTATTTTGTTTTTGGAAACATACACATTAGAAGTAATTGTAAGAGTTGTGTTTTCAGGTACAATCAAGTTGTTTGCAAGTTGAACTGGCTTATCCCATAAAATAATGCTATTTGCAGGTAATGAAATGGTAGCATTATCATCGAAGGGGACAAGTGTTTTAAATATCGAACGGCCACGCGTTGAAGCATAAAGGTATCTAGAGCAAGGATCATAGTCCAAATCACTAACAATACTTACTGGTAAACCCTTTGAAAAACATTCCCACTGAGCCATTGTAGAATCGCGATAAAATACTCCAGCATCAGTACCTGCAAACAAACGGTTATTAGACCCTAATTGATATACTAGTGACATTACAGGAAATGGAGGCAAATTCTCTGAATAATCATACCAGTTGTTTCCTCCATCTGTTGAATGAAGAACTCTCATTAATCCTGTATTATTGTCAGGGGACATTGCACCAATACTTATCCACATTTCATTAGAATTAGAAGGATTAAAGATTATATCTTCAATTGTCTTCCATGCAAGTAGGGTTGCGATAGTTGCATATTGAACATATGAACCTCCTGATTTCGCATATACTATTTTATTACTTAAGTCAGACCAACTATCCCCATTATTTAACGATTTTACAAATCGGTTTGGCGTTGTTTCTGAATTACCCACATAATCTGCGATATAAATTACATTGTTTGTATTAACCCCAATTGCACCAATTGCACTAACATCAGGTGGTGCAAATTTTGTAGTCAATAAACCATTTCCACTACTACCACCGTGTTCATTAAAAATCAACAATTTAGCATTATTGCTACTTGTTTTAGCTCTTCCAGCATACATTATATAGGGGTCAGTAGGATTTAATTCAAATTCCATCCCAATAAACCAATCACCAACAGAATACGAAAATGTTCCTGAATTATTTCCCATAAATGCATTACCCTGATAATAGAATATACTGGGGTTATCCCAATTAACTTCACAATCGCCTCCATCACCGCCATAAAATTTCGTCCAGGTACCATTCTGGTACTTAAAACTATTATTGTGAACTGCTCCAGCAACAATAAATTCAGAGCTGCTCTTTGAAACTCCTAATCCCATAAATTCTTCAATAGGTAAATAATTTCCATTAAGGTTTGTATATAAATTATCATTAACATTCAGAACTTTAACTTTAACCTTTGAGATACCACCATCTGTCGCAACTAAGGTATTTTCATAGCCGTTGGCATCAATTCCCAGTAATACAATATCCCTGATATCCATATGGCCTGGTAGAATGCACATGGTCGTTGTCGGAGTATTTTCATTGAAACAAATATAATAAATATCGCCAATATAAACTAACCCTGAAGCGGGGGAGTATTCAATTTCCTTTTTACGGCCAGGACTCAAGCAACCTCCGGATTTAACATATGTCCATGTAACTCCAGAATCAAGTGTCTTATAGATAGTACGAATAGAATTGTCAACAAGGGCAAATATCTTTCCATTATATGGTTTTGAAAGTAAACACCTCTGAAAATCAGGGAAAAGATTTGAAATATCGGTCCATGTATTATTTTTGAATTTAAAAATTTGACCAGAACTATTATCATAAAGTGAATATGTTGTGAGAAATATAGTTCCTGTATTATCAATTTCAATGTCTGATAAGTGAGTGTATTGATTTAGTAGATTAGGTGGAAAGATAATAGTTGTCCAAGTTATGCCTGTATTCGTAGATTTATATAAAGTTTGATTCCCAATTGCATACAATGTCAATCCGTCACTTGAATTGTTATCATTAGGGTCCGCAATTATTTTTTCAAGAAATGGATAATTTTGATTGGGAAACCCACTCATTACACTCCATGTGTTTCCATTATCAAATGATTCTATAATTCCCTGTCCGTAGCCTCCAGTAGCAATAAAATTGCAACCTGATACTGTTGAAGCGAAGATATGATTAGAATTAAAAGGATTTCTAATCATCTCAGAACAAGCTACTCCCGGCATTCTTAAATTATCAGTTACATTTTTCCATGTATTGCCTGTAGTTTGATTTTTCCAAACTCCTCCGTAATCTGATGATAATAGGTAACTATCTGCATTGTTAGGGTCATTCAGCACCTGGGTTACAAGTCCATTATATTGTACAGATAAATTAGATGGTCCGAGTAATTCCCAATTTGCAGGATCACTTGAAGTGCAATATGATTGCGATGCAACACTATTAATTGCTTGTATATAGGGTGTAAAACTTACATTATTGTTTTTGACAGAGAGCCTGCTTTTCCAAAAATTAGTAATTCTATAGTAATTCTTTATATTGCTTATCTTTGCTTGCGGAATAGTATCTGGATACTTATGCCTGAGATAGGAGTCAAACGAATTTTTAACGGAATAAAATTACTCCCATCCTGATTTAATGCTTTCCAGGAATCATCATCTGTTTGCCCTGAAAGCTTTATAATGACTAATGTGAACAATAACGTAAGAAAGGTTCTCATGGTTTTAAATTTTTGGTGAATACAATGAAATTAAATTTATTGAAGTATAATTTTACCGTTTAATTCCATTTGATTTGCTTTTGACGAGATTCTGTAAAATACAAGACCCCTGCTATAAGTTGAACAGTCAAGCAAAAGAAAATTAATCAACTCTTTCTGATATAATAGACGGCCTGTTAAATCGTAGAGTGTGCACAAGTAATCGTTGCCTGGTTGATTTCCTAAATTTAAATAAATGTAAACATGATCTCTGGCGGGGTTGGGGAATAACTCGACTTTAGGTAAAGATGTTTTCTTATCAATATCAGTATAACATGTATCTGACTCTAACCTGCATTCAGCGGCCCATGGGCTGAGATAACCTAATTGTCCATTTTGGCTATAACATCTGAGTTTATAAAATGGCCAGAATTCAGAAATGGGTTCTAACAATCCAATTGTTGTTCCAACTCCTTCAATCAGATACTCGTCTGTGAAAAATTCCCTCAGTTTGATTGAATACCGCTTATGATATTTGCCATTTATAAGGATTGAGTCTATCGCACCTACGGCAAATTTATCGGAATTAATAAAAACACTGCCTTTTAATGTATCTCCAACCTGAAGTCTAAAATCATAAAGTAGTGATTCATCTGTTTGATAGATAGAGCGGAAATATACATTGTGCAATTCCGTATCATTTCGCAAAAAACCATATAATTCGGTGGTAGAATCAACAGAACATGCGATATTAAAAGTAGTTCGGATTAATTTCTGGTACGAAATGCTATTAATCAGTGTATCCCCAACCAGCCTGTATTTAAAATGATTTACATAAGGAAATGGATAGGGGCCTTCCGGATCGGGATATAACACTATATCCCATAAAGCATTTTTATCAGAAATGGGGAAGTAAGCCTGGGCTTTGGTATCATTAAAATGAAATAAAAGCAGAAAGCAGCAGATTAGGGTTAAAATTTTCATATATAAGGTTTTTATAGTGTTTTTTTAAATTAGAGGTTAAAAAAGACATGTGATTTGGCTTCTCTGGCATTACTGATTGATCCTGTTGGCGAGAATCTTGGTCCCCAAATGCTTTCAGCTTTTCGAAATTGATTTAGAGGGCTCCCCTCGTTAGTATCCACGGCTCCTTTGTAACCTTGATAAAAACTTTTCCTTATTTCAAAAAAGTTTGTCTTGTTCTGAGCTGTAACGTTGAGTATAGATATACAGAACGCAATTATAAATACTTTAAATGTTTTCATGATTTTTGGGTTTTTTCGGTAAACACTTATCTAAATATTACAATCAGTTTATTCGATTCATTGCCACCATAAATTACCTTTAACACATATAATCCAGCGCTTAATTCCGATGCATTGAATTCAATTGAATTAATTCCAGAATCAAGTTTACCTGAAAAAATATTTTGATTAAAACTCGAAGTGAGGTTATAAATATTTACTTTCCCCAATGCAGGATGTTGCATATTAATATAAATTGTACCTCTGCTGGAGACTGGATTAGGGAAAATCTGTATTTCTGTTTTTGAGTGAGGTTTGGAATTTATTCCCACCAGAGTACAAAGCGTATTGGGATATACAGAAACTCCATTGATGGAAAAACAGGCAAGGAAGTAATAGCCTCCTATCCAGCCATTCCATGGGCCCAGAAACCCGGTAGTGCTGCCTAATCCTTCAATCAGGGATGGACCGAAATTCAGATTAATACTTTTTCTACATAAACCAGCAATTAAAACTGAATCAACAGTCTGTACTGTTGGGTTTGATGCTCCTCCAATTATGTCATCACATTGCTTTAATGTGTCGCCTTGTTCAAGATTAAAATCATAGAGCAGAGTATCAACATTTGAACAATCACCAAAATAGGTTTGATTTAGTACATATACTTTTTTTCAGCAACATCCTGTCTGATTGCCGCACTATAATTATATGTCATATCGTTCGGCCCCGTTGTAAGAAGTTTTTTATATGTGTAATTACCAATTATAGTGTCACCTTCAATTTTAGAATGAAAGTAGCCGCATATATTAAGGGGTGGGGTGCAATTCCCATCTATCATACCGTAAACCCACTCGGCATTCGATTCGGGAATAGGAACATAAGTATGTTGCGCCTTTAAACTTATGTGTAAAATCAAAAGAAAAAAGAATAATATCTGACTTGATTTTTTCATAATTTTCAGGTTAAAGATTGAGAAATTAATTAAGGAGGCTTATGATAATTTGGGTAGTAAATACAAAATACACTTAAGTTGCACTTTAAAATGGCAATCTAATTTTACGCCATCTAATATATGCATTTAAAACAGATATTGCAAGTAAATAGTTAGATTAAAATCGCGTCTGCGTTATTGTGCTTTAAAATGATATTTTAAATTAGTTTTATATCAACCTTTTACGCTATTTTTGGCACCACAAAAATTTATTTCTCACACTGTAATAATAACATAACAATTTTTACTTCACTATGAAAAAAACAGTTTTTCTGCTTTCGCTTAGTTTTTTGCTTGCTTTTACAGCCAACAGGGCAAAAGCCTGTTCCAATTTCCTGGTAACAAAAGGAGCCACCGTTGATGGTTCAAGCATGATCAGTTACTCGGCTGACTCGCACACTCTTTTCGGCGAATTATATTACTGGCCGGCAGCTACTTATCCTGCCGGTTCAATGCTCGATATATACGAATGGGATACCGGTAAGTTCATGGGTAAAATCAGGCAGGCTGCACAAACGTATAATGTAGTTGGGAATATGAACGAACACCAGGTTGCCATCGGCGAAACCACTTTTGGGGGCCGGGAGGATCTTATGGATACCGCCGCCGTTATGGATTATGGCAGCCTGATGTATATTGCGTTACAGCGCTCTAAAACGGCACGTGAGGCGATACAGGTAATCACCTCGCTGATGGCAGAATATGGATATGCCAGTTCAGGTGAATCTTTTTCAATCAGCGACCCGAACGAAGTATGGATAATGGAAATGGTTGCCAAAGGGAAACCAGTAACAACTAAGGATAAAAAAGGACGTGTTACGGTTAAATACAATAAAGGTGCAGTATGGGTTGCGATTCGTATACCCGACGGATATATTTCGGGACACGCCAACCATGCGCGTATCACTACGTTTCCATTAAACGATCCTGAAAATTGTTTGTATGCACCTGATGTAATCAGTTTTGCCCGGCAAAAAGGATTGTTTACAGGCGAAGATAAAGTTTTCAGTTTCTCAGATATTTACGCCCCTATTGATTTCGGCGGAGCCCGTTTTTGCGAAGCGCGCGTGTGGAGCGGTTTCAATAAAGTGACCAAAGGAATGGACAAATACCTCGATTACATCAAAGGGGAGAATCTCCACAACCGTATGCCTCTTTATGTAAAACCCGATCACAAACTCAGCCTGCAGGAGGTAATAGGACTTATGCGCGATTATTTCCAGGGCACCGAACTGGATATGACCAAAGATATTGGTGCAGGCCCGTTCAGTTGCATTGTCCGCTGGCGTCCGCTTACGTGGAAAGTGGATGGTGTTGATTACTTTAACGAGCGTGCCATCAGTACCCAGCAAACCGGATTTGTATTTGTAGCCCAGTCGCGGCCATATGTTCCCAGCCCGCTTGGCGGCATTATCTGGTTTGGTGTCGACGATACGTATTCAACCGTTTTCACCCCCATGTATACCTGCATGACCAACGTGCCCGAAAGCTATGCGGTAGGCAATGGATCCATGATGGAATTCAACGAAAATGCTGCTTTCTGGGTTTTCAACCAGGTTTCGAACTTTGCCTACACGCGTTACAGCGATATGATTGTTGATATTCAGAAGAAACAGACGGAACTCGAAAATAACTATATCGCCATGGTTCCGGCCATCGATAAAGTAGCTCTCGAAATGTACCGTACCGATCCTGCAAAGGCAATACAGTTCCTGACTGATTTCTCGGTTTCGCAGGGTAATAATACCGTTCGCGAATGGAAAAAACTTTACGGCTATCTTTTTACCAAATATATGGATGGCAATATCAAGGAAGCGGTTCCGGTTCCGGCAGGATATAAATATACTGAGCCAAAAGTTAAACAACCCGGATACGGGGATGATTTTTACCGAAAACTTATAAAAATAACCGGCGACAAATTTAAGGTCATTGGTTCTGCCGGCCACTAATTTTAAAACCATACTTTTTACTTATGCCCTGTCAGGAATTCCTGATAGGGCATTTTTTAAAACCAAAGGAAAAAATACTCAGCAGTTAAATATTGAATATAATGTTTCGTTACCTTTGAATAATAAAACGAAGTTTCATCATGGACCAAAAACCTGTTAACACCCTGCCGTATAAAATTTCTATCGGCGTATTGCTTGTAATTATAGCCGTAATGGCCTGGATGCTGATCAATCAGAAAAATGATTTTGTTGCCCGCGAAAACACATCCGATACTGTGAAAATCGAATTGCAGGGGCAACTCGATTCGTTGCTTGCCGAGCACGAGCGGGTAAAAGTGTCGTATGGGGAACTCAGTAATTCGCTTTCGGAACGGGACAGTATAATCAATGTGAAAGCCCGGGAAATTAAACAACTCCTTAGCTCGAAATCCGAACTGTCGGTTGTAAAACGTAAACTCTCGCAATTGCAGCAAATCACCAAAGGGTACGAACAACAGATCGATTCGTTATTTATGGTTAACCGCAAACTGAAAGACGAAAACGAAAAAATAAAGATAAACTTTAATCTTGAACAACAAAAAACCACCGACCTCTCGAAGGACAAGCAGGAATTAAACGATAAAATCTCCGGAGCTGCCATACTTAAAGCCTATAAGATATCGGCAGTAGCCTATAAATCAAGGGGTGTTGATAAGGAAAAGGACACCGATAAAGCCTCCCGTACCGATAAAATAAAGGTTTGTTTTACGGTGAGCGAAAATAAACTGGTAAGTTCAGGATATAAAAGATTTTTTGTCCGGATAGCCCGTCCCGACAATGTTATACTAACCCGCGGAACGGCATATACATTTCAGTTTCTTGGGCAGACGCTTCAGTTCTCAGCTATGGAAACGCTTAACTACGAAGGCGATGCGGCCGATATCTGTACATCCTTTGAGCGGCCTCCTGATGGTTCCGATCTTCCCAAAGGAAAGTATTATGTGAATATTTTTACCGAAGACCGGGAGATCGGGCAAACTTCTTTTGAGCTGAAATAGACCACATTCGGTCAGACTGCTGTATTCTTCTGAATTCGTGATGAGTGTGTCTGTATCTGAAATATCAGAACTCCTGACATCTCGCAAAAAGAAAACACATTTTTTATCTGTCATTCATAAATGGCAATCCCTATTTCGGTGCGCTGCACCTATTGGTGAATCCTGTATTACCCTGCTATAAATATTCCGGTGCGCTGCACCTGATTTTCACAACTACTTTCATTGAAAAGCCGCAGAGCGGCGAAATATTTATAGAATTGAATAACAAATGAACATAAAGGTGCAGAGCACCGAAATATTTCCAGGTTTTATCCGTAAAATCCATAATTGCGCATGAAAAATAAAGAATTATTTTTCCGCATCTAAAAAATATGAATTCGCAAACATGCTTGTTATACCACAATGAAGTATAATTTTTTCCAAATCCACAAAGCATAATGCCGATGTGATAGCTGTTATAGGACAATTATTACCCAAATGAATTATAACCTATACTAAATCACCAGTGTAATATGCCGATGTGATAGCTGTTATAGGACAATTTATTGGACTATTACAGATATCCTATCGGTATTAATTTATTCATCCGGAATTTCCGCATTTTCAGTTTGCTTATAGATTTTCATAATTATTTGAATCTGAACAACCAGGTCAGGAGTTCTGAACCTATTGATAATAAATAGACTGCCTATCCCTTTCGGTCAAGTTGACTTGATTATTTATTTAAATGCTTATCTGCTTAATGCAAGTTGTACAGTATTATGTATAGAAGATACTGTGACATGACTAATACCTTTAGGCTGAAGGATGGCTCTATTTTTTATAGATGTCTGTTTATCGGCCAATTGAACCACATAGAAACAGAGAAACATAGGTGTTCAATCTTTGAGCTAAAGCTAAGCATGTATTTTGCTTCAAAACAGATGATGACTGCAAAAAATATTTGTCAGAAATTAAATGGGAAGATGGTTTCATATGCCGGAAATGTGGACATACAAAATATCAAGAGCGTAAAAATCATTCACGCACATGTAATCTTTGTAGCGATACGGAATCTCCAATGGCTAATACCCTTTTCCATAAAGTAAAGTTTGGATTGCGAAAAGCATTCTTTATGTGTTTTGAAATGGCTACAACTACTAAAAGTCTATCCGCCTCACAAATGAGCGTTCGATTTGGAGTCAGGGAGAATACAGCAAGGTTGTTCATGCATAAGGTTAGAGAAGCGATGAAATCAAGTGAAAATTACCCCATGGATGGGAATAGTTCACATAGATGAGTTTGTTGTTGGTGGCAAAGAAGAAAATAAGCCAGGTCGAAGCTATGACAGCAAAAAGAAGAAATCCATTTGTGCTGTTGAATTAACTGAAGACGGGAAAGTAAAAAGGTTTTATGCCTTAAAAATCAAAGATTTTTCCTCGAAATCGTTAAGAACCATATTTGAAAAGCATGTAAGTACACAAGCAGCTGTAACAACTGATGAATGGAAGGGATATAGACCAATCATGAAAGATTACAATATTGATCAGATCCCTAGCAATAATGGAAGTAATTTTAAGGCACTACACACTATGATACATCAAGTCAAATCGTGGTTGAGAACGACTTATTCTTGGGTAAGTGAAAAGAATATAGAAAGATACTTCAATGAGTTTTGCTATCGGATTAACCGTTCTCAAATGAAAGAAACTATTTTCAATAATTTAATCAGGAGAATGGTTGTTGCAGATAATGTTACACATCAGCAAATAATATGTAGCTAA
>JBBQSY010000049.1:0-25929 GCA_038213495.1 Bacteroidales bacterium | reverse complement strand
TCACTTCTGCATGGCTTGAAATGCCCCACGCTCACAAAACCTTCCTTGAACTACAACTGAAATTCTAGAAGGTCGGTCCTTCAAAAGATAGAATTCCTAAATCAAACATTTAATTGGGGATGTTATTTTGAAAGTTTTACTAACATGCATGTTTGCGAAATCGTATTTCTTAGATGCGGAAAAATAATTCTTCATTTGTGGTGCACAATTATGGATTTTATGTATTGAACCAGGAAATATTTCGGTGCTCTGCACCTTTAAATTCATTTGATATTCAATGCTATAAATATTTCGCCGCTCTGCGGCTTTTCAATGAAAGTAATGGTGAAAATCAGGTGCAGCGCACCGGAATATTTATAGCTAAGTAATACAGGATTCACCAATAGGTGCAGCGCACCGAAATAGGGATTGCTATTACATGAATGACGGATAAAAATGTGTTTTCTTTTTGCGAGATGTCAAGAGTTCTGAAATTTGAAGTTCCAATCCCGATAGCTATCAGGACCATGATTCTAATTTTCAGCTTTAAAAATGAAGATAAAAAGGATATCACTTTAGATACCTGATTATGCTGTCCTTGCCTTTTTGAATCGAAGAATGCTACTCTTTGAATTTGGATCTTGAGATTTGAATCCTGGAATTTAAAAATGAAGAATAGTGACACCTATACCCATAAAATATTCCTTATCAGTATAAAAGCAGTTAATCGTCTATTTTTTGTAGGTTTGTACCTTCATTAAACAACAGAAAATGTCGATTATAACTCACGATATCATTAAGGTGTATGGCACACAGACCGTGCTGGATAATGCGAGTTTCACTATCGGTAAAGGCGAAGTGGTTGGTTTACTCGGGCCGAACGGTGCAGGCAAATCAACACTGATGAAAATACTTACAGGTTACATCCCTCCTACTTCGGGCACAGCTTCCATTTATGGACACGATGTTCTTTCCGAAACGGAAGAAGTAAAAAAAATAATAGGTTACCTGCCGGAACATAATCCGCTGTATCTGGAAATGTATATTAAAGAGTATCTCGAATTTATTGCCGGCATTCATAAACTCGGAAAATCGAGCCGGAGCCGGATTCGCGAAATGATTGAAATAACAGGCTTAGGCCCCGAACAAAATAAAAAAATAGGCACGCTTTCGAAAGGATACAGGCAGCGCGTCGGGATAGCCCAGGCACTTATCCACAATCCTGAAGTGCTTATACTGGATGAACCCACATCGGGACTTGATCCAAACCAGCTTCTCGAAATCCGTGAACTTATTAAAGGAATTGGCAGAGAAAAAACAGTGATTCTTTCGACACATATTATGCAGGAAGTGGAAGCTGTTTGCAGCCGCGCCATCATAATAAACCTGGGAAAAATTGTTGCCGACGGCCCGACTTCGGAATTATCAGTAATACAATCACATGATATTGTAACCGTTGAATTTGAAACAGAAACTTCTGAAAAGATGATGCTTTCAATCACCGGGGTTGCTAAAGCGGAAAAAATAAATGCACTAACCTGGAAGTTACAGGCAAAACCAGGTGAAGACATCAGACCTCGGATCAACAGGTTTGCTGTAGATAATAACCTGACTTTACTTTCACTTCATCGTGAAGGACATAACCTGGAGGAGGTATTCCAGGAGTTGACAGGGAAGAAGAAATAGTTAGTATTTAGTAGTGAGTGGTGAAAGGCAATAATGTGAATATACGTTAATTCCTTTTTTTTACCAGGTTATCAATGCTCCATTTCCCTGAGCCAATAAAAAAGAAAACTATAAAAATCAGGAGAAAGAGGAATGCATGCTCCCCTTCGCCGGTGATCTGCCCATGATGTGGGCCAAAAACGGCTACCGACATAGTAATTATTAAAGGGATGCTGATAAACCGGGTAAAAAAACCAAGAGTGAATAACAGTCCGCCGAAAAACTCAGATCCTTTCGCCAGGTATGCCATCAGAACCGGAAACGGCAAGCCGAGTTCACTGCCAAGAGATACGCCCATTTTCTCCATTATTTCTGAGTCGAATACCATTCGGCCATGCAACAGAATCAGGATTCCTGTAATTACCCGGATGATTGCCAATGCATTTATCCCGAAAGGATTTACAGAAAATAGTGCTTTCATCATATTTTAAGGTTTTAAGAATTGTATAACAAAATTTCCGGCAAGTATGTTTGTTTACTCGCCGCAGTTCCTGCAAATATCTATTTCGGAACGGTTTTTCAGAACCTGCTCTCTGAAACTATAATAATGTTGGTTTTTCCAAACTGATGATAAAGATTCTTCCAGCAGATCACCTGTCTGATGTTCCGCATTTTTATCATAACAGCAGGGGACCACTTTTCCATCCCAGGTTACTACGATTGAACTCCATATCCTACGGCAACGGTTCCGGATTTTATTCTTTATAGCCCATAAACCGTCAGGCATTTGACGATAGCGTGATTTTTCTTTCAGTGCCGGGATGATAGAATCTTTTTTATTAAAATTATAAACCTGGGCCGATTTGAACGTCAGTTTATCTACCCCGGATTTTTTTGCAAATTCCTTTGCAGGACTTACCTGTTGCTCGTTATGCCGCATTACCAGGAACTGAAGTTCAATAAAAGGAGAATTTGATTTCGCTGCTTTCCTGGCTGCAACCAGCCGTCGAATTCCATCAGTAACGGTATTCATATCTCCGTTAACCCGATATTTCTCATACGTTTGCTGGTCGAGGCCATCAAGGGAAATAATCAGATGGCTCAACCCGCTTTTTATAATGTCATCCACATTTTTATCATCCAGGAAATGCCCGTTGGTGGAAGTTGCAACAAAAATGCGGCGGCTTCGCGCCAGTTTAACCATTTCCGGAAAGTGAGGATTCAAAAATGGTTCGCCCTGTAAATAAAGGGTGAGATGAATAAGATCGGGCGAAAGTTTATCCAGTATTTGCCGGAATACATCTAAATCCATATTCCCTTTATTCCGTGTAAGCGAATGCATGCCTGTCGGGCATTCGGGACAGCGAAGGTTGCAGGAAGTGGTTGGCTCAATGGAAGCAGCCCATGGATTTCCAGCAACAATAACTTTACGTAAGATTCCGCTGAGCAGAAAACCAGTTTCGACAAGCAAGAGGTTCGTAAGCCTGCGAATATTGAGAGATTTCAGTATTGCAAGATAATATTGCGCCATTTATCTGTATTTCCTCAATTAATCAATTCTGTCCGTAAGCTTTTGCACTATCCTGAATTGCTGGAAAAACTCCCTTGCAATAATCCTAAGAACTGTATAAACAGGTATGGCCAGCAGCATACCAAGTATTCCCGCAAGGCTCCCACCCATAATAATCACGAAAAATATTTCGAGCGGATGCGCTTTCACACTGCTTGAATAGATAAGAGGTACTAATATATTATTATCAAGAAATTGAACCACCGCAAACACACCTATTAGTTTTGCCATTACAGGCAGCAAGTCATTAAATGAGCCAAAAGCCAGGGTAGCCGTTACACCCAGCATCAAACCAAGAACTGACCCGATTAATGGACCAATGTAAGGTATGATATTCATGATACCGCCAAAAAATCCGATCAGCAATGCATTCTCAACTCCAAAGATCAGCAGACCAAGTGTGATTAATGTCATTACTCCTAGTAATTCAAGCATTACGCCTATAAAATAACGCATCAGCAGGTGTTTGGAAGACGCAATAACATTCCGGGTTGCCTGGTGTTTCTTTTCAGGGACAATAAGAAGCAATCCGTTTTCGAACAGATTTTCATCTTTTAGGAAAAAGAAGGCGATAAAAAGCACTGAAACAAATCCTACTACAACTGTGCCGGCTACATTAAATATGCCGCTCATAGCAGTGGCCACACTTCCAAGGTTTACTATTGATTTTACTTTAACAACAATAAATTCCTGTAGTGTTTCGCCGACTGGAATTACTCCGAGCTCATGCATTTCAGTATCAACCCACAGCAAGGGTTCCTTAAGATCTTCTGCAAGCTTTTTTACATCAATTGCCGAAATGGTATTTGCCTGCTTAACAATAAGCGGAACAAAAATAGCTATTAAGCCAAAAAACAGCAGCACTATAATCAGCAAGGAGAGTACTGCACTTAATGAATGTGGGATATGCCATTTTTTAAAATGCACTTTGTCGAAAAAATGTACTAACGGATGACCAATAAAGGAAATAACGGCCGCAATAAGGATCCAAACAATCATAAATGAGAAACGCCAGACCAGAAAACCTATAGCAAAAAGAAATAAAACGTAACCGATATATTTTAGAACCTGTTTCATAGAGAGAGGTGTTTCGCGGATGACAAATTTATGAAAAATCAAACAGAAACTAGCGTTGTTGTGAACTTCAATTTGTGCGATCGTCTTAATTCCCAAAAAGCATTAAAACCGGACTCCAGACCCGATCAATCGTAATTGAAAAAAATACATTTTCAAGTTATTACTCCACCCAATCGGCTATAAATAAATTGGTATCGTGTGTGCCATGATTATTCCGGTTCGATGACCAGACCAGTTTTTTGCCATCGGGCGAAAACATGGGGAATGCATTGAAATAACTCTCGTGGGTTATCTGTTCGATTCCTGAACCATCCAGATTAACCATAAACAGGTGAAAATCATACCCTTTCGTGGATTGATGGTTGCTCGAAAAAATGATCTTTTTGCCTGAATGAGTAAAGAAAGGCGCCCAATTGGCTTTACCCAAATGAGTAATCTGTTTATAACCACTGCCATCCACGTTGCAAACACATATCTCCATATTGGTCGGCATCACCAGGTTCTGAGCCAGCAAATCTTTGTACTCCTTTATATCTTCGGGCGTTGTGGGGCGCGATGCGCGAAATACAAGTTTTTTACTGTCAGGCGAAAAGAAAGCACCGCCGTCGTAACCCAGTTGATTGGTAACTTGTTTCACGTTTTTTCCGTCAATATCGCAGGTATACAGATCGAGGTCGCCGTTGCGGGTGGATGTGAAAACAATTTTCTTCCCATCGGGCGAAACAGTTGCTTCGGCATCGTATCCCGGCGTTTCGGTAAGCTGCTTTACTATATTTCCTTCCAGATCGGCAACAAAAATATCGAAATCAGGATAAATTGGCCATAGGTATTTGTGATCGGCCCGTGGTTCGGGATTTGGCGGGCATTCCTCACCGCCTAAATGAGTGGATGCATATAAAATTTGCTTATCGCCGGGTAAAAAATAGGAACATGTTGTACGGCCCATCCCGGTACTTATCATTGGCGGCCGGTAGGTTGTATCGGCAGCAGCTTTGTTTATTTCAAGATTAAAAATCTGGTCGCACGCCAGCCCCCATGCATGATTGTTGCTTTGAAAAGAAAGGTATTGGCCGTCGAAACTAAAATAGGCTTCGGCATTGTCGCCACCAAAAGTGAGCTGCTTTATGTTTTTCAGGTGTTTTTCCTGGGCGGAAAGCGTAATTGTTATAAATACAAGAATCAACGAAATACTGTTTTTCATTTTATACGAAATTAGAGTTAATGATTAACTCATATAAAAAGGAATGGCATTGTATAATGTTCAGTTTTAGCAAAGAAAATAGCAGAAATATCCAAAAGGCATCAGAACCGAAAATAGATAAACGGCTGTATCTCCGACGATTTGATCTGTATCACTATAAAAATAATGGCTAACAGGTACGACACTTTTAAAACGAAAGGCGATTTTATAACCAGTTTTTGTGTGTAGTTTTCGATATCGGACGGAATAAAATGAAGGATGTATCCCAACACCATCAGCATCAGCACGTAAGGATATCCCTTTATAAAATCAGAAATAATTTCCGGATGGAATGATGTTGTAATCTGCGTGAGCATCGCTTTAACGGCAGCCATATTGTCGGCTCTGAAATAGACCCAGGCAAAACACACAAAATGAAACGTGATAAAGATTCCCAAAATTCGGGTAAGTTTAATTTTTGGAATACGGATAATAGAATTTATGGATTTCTCGACCGCCAGCCCAACCCCGTGCAAAGCTCCCCATATCACGAATTTAAGGCCGGCGCCATGCCACAATCCGCCCAGCAGCATGGTGATCATCAGGTTAAAATAGGTTCGGATTTTGCCTTTGCGGTTGCCACCAAGCGAAATATACAGGTAATCGCGCAGCCAGCTCGAAAGTGAAATATGCCACCGCCTCCAGAATTCAGTTATACTTGCCGACTGGTAAGGGGAATCAAAGTTTACAGGCAGTTTGTACCCGAGCAATAATGCAATGCCGATGGCCATATCGGTATATCCCGAGAAATCGCAGTAAATCTGAAGTGCGTAACCATATACTCCGAACAGGTTCTCGAGACCAGTGTACAGGCCAGGATTGTCGAAGATACGGTCCACAAAATTGATACTGATATAATCGGAAATAACTGCTTTTTTAAATAATCCGATGCATATCAAAAATACAGCTTTCCCGAAATCGGCCCTGGTCACAAAGGGCGTTTTGCGAACCTGGGGCAAAAATACTGAAGCACGTACAATTGGCCCGGCCACCATCTGCGGGAAAAATGTGACAAAAAAGGCGAATTCTGAAATGTTTTTTACCGGTTCAATATTGCGGCGATAAATATCAATGGTATAGCTGAGACTCTGAAATGTAAAAAAGGATATTCCTACAGGCAGAAAAATATTGAGCGGATCATAAGGCTTATTTACAACATCATACACCATGCTCAGGAAGAAGTTCGTATACTTGAAATAGATAAGCATGCCAATGTTGACAAACAGGCTTAATACCAGGAACAAGGTCCGTTTCCGGTTATCTTCGGTACGGGCAATCTGCTTTGCCAGGTTATAATCCACCACTGCGGTGACCAGTAAAAGGATAAAATACAGCCCGCTCGATTTGTAATAGAAAAATATTGAAAACAGGGTGAGGTAAATATTTTTTAGCGTATTATGCTTATAAACAATGCTATACACCGCAATAAATCCCAGGAAGAGAAACAAAAAGAACCCGCTACTGAAGATCAGCGGCTCCTGGGGGTTGTATTTAAACTCCTGAATGAGTTTATGAAAATCAATCAGCTGCATACTTCAGATAGCTGTCCATTAATGCCTTATATAAAAGTTCGCCCTGGGCGGTATAACCTCGTTTGGTAAAATGAACACCATCGCGCTGCATCAGTACATTCTTACGCCATTCGCTGCATGAACCCAGGCCGCCAGTAATGTTGTAAAGGTCCCAGACAGCGACACCCTCCTTTTCGGCAACCAGAATCAAAGCCCGCTGTACAGTTTCAAGATAGGGATTATGATATTTTTTTCTGAAATAATCGTCCGCCGGGGTTGCAATCAATATGCAGGTTCCGGGATTTGAGGACTTAATTTTCTGTATCATTGAACTGATAGATGCTGAGATTTCTTCAGCCGATATTTTGATATTTGCGCCTTCGTTGGCACCCAGTGAAATAATTACGAGATCTGGCCCAAGAACCCTGACCTGCCTGAAAAACAGAGGCGAATTGTTATAATCATTAAAATGTGCCCCGTTTATTCCAACACTGTGATATAAAATCCCCGGATCGCTGTTTTGAAGTATGAGGCCATGGATGGCAATCGAATTCTGTCCGGATTCTGTTTGCTCAGCCTGGATGCGTACAAAATTAGTAGGATGTACAAAAGGCACCCTCGTTTCGAAAAGACCATTTTCCACGGCTCCGGCCGACATGAGGTAGCCTGATTTCGACACGGAATCAATAATCCGGCAGTCGTACTGCCGGGAGTCCTTGGTGTGGATAAGTGTCACCTGGTCGAAAGAATAATCCAGATCGTCGTGATTCAGTGTAGTGAAATCAATGTAAGCGCCATTTTCACCCGACATTACCGAAATGCCTGAGATCCCGGGTTCGGGATTCTGGTTCAGTCCGTTTATTTTCCCCACGCTCCAGCCGGCATTGGTTGCTGATCGGTAATCTGCAGGCTCGTTGGTACCGGCAACCCTGAGCGGGAATACCAGACCCCGACCTGCATTGCCAAAGCGCAGTTGTATGTCTTTCCGGATTTCGCCGGTAAGGTAATCGGCCTGTATATGTGAATCACCGATATGAAGTATGCTGATCTGGCAACTGTCGCCGTTTTCGAGACTAAGCAGTTTTTCGAAAAAAGGCGCCAGGTGGTCCGCATTGATAAGTGTATCGGCTTCGTAATTGATGAAAGGGTACTCAACCGGACTAAGAGTATCCATTTCAAGCACCTGCCCTTTCAGGCTGTGTGTGATCATTAAAACGACAAAAAGCAGCAGGTATTTATTTTGTATTGACAGCAAGACTACTCCTCCTTTTCCGGTATTTTTCAACTTCATAAATAAAACTTCGTGCAAATGCTAACCCGACCTTTCTTCCGCCTGCAAAATTGAGATGGGTATAATCCTTATTGGCCAGTGCAGGGCTGGCGTTGGCGAACCCTGCCATCGAATTTTCCCCGCCCATTGCTTCGAATAAATTCCAGAAAAGCAGCTTGTTATCAAAAGCAATCTTTTCCTGTGCCTGGATCAGAATGGGAATAACAGGCATAGTTTCGAAAACGCCCTGCCGGCGCTGACTCCGGTCTGAAACTGACAACAACAATATAGGTGTTTCCGGGAAAGCCGCTTTCAGTTTATTGATCAGGCGGCTCATGCCTTTCATATAACCGGTAAAATCTTTGCCGGGTGAATTCGATACATTTAATCCAAACTGAAGTACTATCAAATCATAATGCAACAGGCTATCGAAAGCAGTGAGATTTTTTTCAGAGATAGCCTGCAGGCCCAGGCCGGAATTACCTTTGATTGCGAAATTATCGATATAAATACCTGTTTCATCCTCCAGGGAAGCACCGAAACATATAACACCAACTGTATTAAGGCGCACGCTCACCTGGCGGATTGTATCAGCCCGAACGGTTATCATCGAAGGTACGGGAGTTGCGGCCATATCCATTATTCGGTTGTCCGATCTGTTTAGCGAAATCCGTACTTTTTGGTTGTACGCCGCCGTGTAAAACAACCTGAACGTATTAAATCCTGATGTGTGTTTGAAATGATTGGTCCCTTTGTAAAACACATAATTGCCCGAATCGGGTAAATAACAGAAACCGTTGATACCCAGCTTTTGGGAACCTGGGTTTGATAAAATTGACGAAGTATTCCACCCTCCGAAAGAGTGTATTACCGACTGCCTGAAACCCGCAATCTCGGAAGTAATAGGGACAAAGCCAACTCCATTTCCTCCGTAAAGACTCTGTAATGTATCGCGCAGATCGCTCACCAGTATATCACCGTCCGAAAATGAATCGCCATACCAGGCTATGCGCACTTTCCCTTTCTTTTCCTTTGACTGACTTAACTGCCGGAGCAATTTATCAAGCGGGTATTCTTCCGTGGTAAAATTCCGGAAACAAACAACATCCTTCGGACACGCCTCAGTCTCTTTGGCAAGTGTATCAATGAATACCGAATGTTTTATTGCGGAACTGTCAGCGGATAAAATGTCTGAAAAAATACTGACAGGCTTGAGGGTAATTCCTAAAACAGTTTTTTCTGTCCTGAGCAATGATAAAATACCCAGGATTCCTGCAATGGCAATTGTGTAGTAAAAAGCATGCGGGATATAATTCTTGCTCATTAAATAATACTTGTAAACTTGCTGATATTTTAACCCGGATAAGAAATCCCGGTTTTTTAAGCCTGATTTCAATAGCAGATAAGGTTGCAAAAGTATGAACTTTTATCGTTAGGTTTTCAATTGATTTGAGACGGATGAAAACCGCACAAACAAGGAGTAGAATACGGGAAACGGAGTGAAATTAACCTGAAAAGTGAAGAAAAAAGCACCATACAACAATGACACAAACAGGAACTAACTTAAAAATTTGAAAAACATAGGGATTGCTAAAAACCGTCTAATGTATGTTTATCATTGCATTACAATGAATTCTGATTGAATAAATACAAGGATTATTACTTGAAACCTTATAAAAATCTACATATGCTATTTCGGTGCGCTGCACCTTTACCGATATATCTGCCTGATTTCCTATAAATAGTACGGTGCTCTGCACCTTTTTCAGCCACAGAGTGGCGAAATATTTATAGCTATTTAGCACCCTGATAAAATAAAAGGTGCAGCGCACCGAAATATAAAACTGTAACAGAATAGATGAGTTTTTCAGCAGGCCCTGCATAGAAATACATAGAAATAGCGCAAAAAAGTGAGAAGTGATTTAAAACTGAAATTTTAAATCTGTCCAAACCTCACAATTCTTACTTTTACAGAAAAAACGCTGCAATGAATAATACCGAATTCAGGCTGTGGGCGCATAAGCTTGCCGATAGCATGGCCGACTACTACGAAAATATCGAAACGTACCCTGTAAAATCAACCGTAAAGCCTGGTCAGATCCTGTCGCAGCTACCCGCATCTGCTCCTGCCGACGGTGAGGACATGTCGCAGATCATGAGTGATTTCGAGAATATCATTATGCCAGGAATCACACATTGGCAGAGTCCAAATTTTTTCGCTTATTTCCCGGCAAACGGCAGTTATCCCAGTATACTGGCCGAAATGCTCACTGCTTCGCTGGGTGCGCAGTGTATGGTATGGGACACCTCTCCTGCTGCCGCCGAACTGGAAGAAATGATGATGAACTGGCTGAAAACCATGACAGGATTACCTTCGAACTGGCATGGAGTGATACAGGACACAGCATCCACTTCTACACTGGCAGCCATTTTATGCGCCCGTGAAAGAATGACGGATTATGCTATTAATGAAGGCGGGTATACCGGAAATGAGAAACTGCGGGTGTATTGCTCTTCCGAAGCCCATTCGTCGGTTGAAAAAGCCGTAAAAATAGCCGGCATCGGAAAGGAAAACCTGGTAAAAATTGGTACTGATGCCGAATACCGCATGAACCCGGAATTGCTACGCAAAGCTATAACCGCTGATTTATCAGCCGGTTACGCCCCATTGTGCGTAGTGGCAGCCCTTGGTACCACAGGTTGCACTGCTGTTGATCCTCTCGAAGAAATTTCGACAATTTGCGCGGATTTCGCACTCTGGCTGCATGTGGATGCTGCCTATGCCGGCTCCGCTTTGCTGCTTCCCGAATACCGCTGGATGATAACAGGAATTGAAAAAGCCGACAGCTTTGTATTTAATCCTCATAAATGGATGTTTACCAATTTCGACTGCTCAGCTTATTTTGTAAAAGACAAGGAATCCCTGATCCGGACGTTCGAGATATTACCCGAATACCTGAAAACCAGCAGCCGCGGACTGGTTAACGACTACCGCGACTGGGGAATCCCTCTGGGTCGCAGGTTCCGGGCACTGAAATTATGGTTCGTAATCCGGTCCTATGGCGTAGTACAACTTCAGGAGAAAATAAGAGAACATATCAGTATTGCCCGCTGGCTTGAGGAGCAGGTTGTAAATCACCACGAATTCGAAATTATGGCCCCTGTTCCACTAAGCCTGGTGTGTTTCCGATACAGGCCTTCCTGCGTAATTGGCACCGAATTTCTTAACCGGGTAAACAAAGAACTCCTGGACAAACTTAATGCCACGGGCCGAATTTTCCTTACACATACCAAACTAAACGGGCAGTACACATTACGAATGTCGATTGCCGGAACACATACCACTCAGCAACATGTGGAAAAAGCCTGGGAATTAATAAAAGAAACTGCACCGGGATGCAATGGATTTTAACCAGCTACAACATTATTTTTTAGTTGATGCTGAAATATTATTTTCTGATATAATATGTTGTCATACAATATGTTAGATTTTTAACATAAAAAATTCTTTTGTTAAGTATTTATTAATGTCTCTTTTGCATTTGTTTAATGATTATTTTTGCATTATCGAAAGAATAAAATCGGGATTGACAGCCTTTACAACCTTTCCCATTAAAAAATCGACATGAAAATCAACAACGCATACGCCTTTTTCTTTTTTTATTTTATTCGGAAACCGGACTGATGCGTTATTGTTAAAAATAAATAATGTTTAGGTCCCGGATGATTCGGGACTTTTTTTTTGTTAAAATACGTATGACACCAATTAAAGAAAATATCATAAGTGTAGCCATCCAGGGAGGATTTGGCGCTTTTCATGAAATTGCTGCAAAGCAATTTTTCGGTTCAATCAATATTGAAATCGTTCCCTGCGAAACTTTTACCGACCTGTTTAATGAACTGCAGGATAAAAAGGTGGATTGCGGGATCGTAGCCATGGAGAATTCCGTTGCCGGGAGTTTACTGCAGAATCTCACATTGTTGCGCGAAAGCGGGTTATCCATTATGGGGGAGCAATACATTCGTGTGGTACAAAATCTTATCGCGCTTCCGGGCCAGACTATCGAAGACATCAAAGAAATACACTCACACCCGATCGCAATACAGCAGAGCCATGCATTCCTGAACGAACTTCGTCGGAAAGGCGTAAAGATAATCGACTCGGCCGATACCGCCCTGAGCGTTAAATGGATACGCGACGAAAACCTCATGGGAATCGGGGCGCTTGGCAGTGAACTGGCGGCTCAGATGTATGAAATGGAAATCCTGAGGCGTGAGGTAGAAACCAATAAACGAAATTTTACCCGGTTCCAGATTATAACCGAAAGTGATAAAGTTAAGGAACTGGAACAAATCGCTGGGCAGAACATCGACAAAGCAACACTGTGTTTTTCGCTTCATCATGAGGAGGGCCGTTTGTCGCAGGTGTTATCCGTACTTTCATTTTACAAGATGAATCTTACAAAAATCCAGTCGTTGCCGATTGTTGGTGTCGAATGGGAGTATTTTTTCTATATCGACCTCGTTTTTAAAGATTATGCCCGCTACTTGCAAGCCTTGGAAGCTGTGAAACCTTTAACCGAACATTTACAAATTTTAGGAGAATATCAAAATGGACAACGTCCGAGTGAAAATAATGCCATCGTCGAGGACTGAGTTGGTTCAGGAATATTACTTTTCGCACAAACTCCGGCAAATTGACGAGATGCGAAAAGCAGGTGCCGATATCATTAACCTGGGAATCGGCAGCCCTGATCTGCCTCCTGCTCCTTCAGTTATTGAAAAACTGAGTGAAACTGCTAAGCTGCCTAACGTACATGGCTACCAAAGCTATAATGGTATACCTGCTTTGCGTAAAGCCTTTGCCGACTGGTATCAGAAGTATTTCAAAGTAACGCTGAATCCGGATAATGAAATCCTCCCACTGATCGGATCCAAGGAGGGCATTATGCACATCAGCCTGGCCTTTGTGAATAAAGGGGATGAAGTTCTGGTTCCAAATCCCGGTTATCCAACCTACACATCGGTAACAAAATTAGCCGGGGGAAAAGTCCGTTTTTACAATCTCGACGCCCGTCACAACTGGCATCCGGATCTCAGCGAACTGGAAAACAGCGATTTAAGCAAGGTTAAAATCATGTGGGTAAACTATCCGCATATGCCAACCGGTGCCAGCGGGAACAGGCAACTGTTCGAAAACCTGGTCGCTTTTGCACATAAACACAACATTTTGTTATGCAACGATAACCCCTATAGTTTCATTCTGAACGACAATCATTTAAGCTTATTGTCGGTGGATGGAGCAAAAGAAGTGGCACTGGAACTCAACTCCATGAGCAAATCGCATAATATGGCCGGATGGCGGATTGGAATGGTGGCGGGCCATGCTGATTATATCAGCAGCATTGTGAAAGTGAAGAGCAATATGGATTCGGGAATGTTTCAGCCCATGCAACTAGCGGCTGTTGAAGCGCTGAACAGCCCTGATGAATATTATGCCTCGGTTAATGAAATCTATGGTAAACGCCGCAAACTGGTCGAACAAATTATGCACAAACTGAACTGCACTTTCGATGCCGCTCAAACCGGGCTGTTTGTATGGGGGAAGATACCTTCGACGTATGCCAACGGCGAAGAACTCACCGAAGAAATTCTTCATAAAGCACATGTATTTATCACTCCCGGAATGGTTTTCGGGGAGCAAGGAAAAGAGTATGTGCGTATTTCACTTTGTGCAAACGAGCAAATGCTGGCCAAAACGCTCGAAAGGCTGACGGAAATGAAGGAGAAATAATTTACGAATGACGATTGTCGAATGACGATTGTATTACTATTGAAAAATCAAATCTGAATAACTTATGAAAGTTTGTATTATAGGAATCGGATTAATTGGCGGCTCACTGGCCATCGATCTTAAACGACGCGGTTTTGCCGGTACCATTATTGGTGTCGACAGCAACAAACATCACCAGAATATTGCGCTACATAGCGGCCTGGTAGATAAAATCGACACCCTGGAAAATGCTGTGAAAAAATCTGATCTTATTATTTTAAGTACCCCTGTGAGCGCCAACAAGGAACTATTGCCCATAATCCTCAACCTGGTCGAAGGCACAACCAAGGTAGTTACCGATATGGGATCAACCAAGGCAGGAGTAGCTGAAGCGGCGATTAATCATCCTAGCCGGGGCCGTTATGTTGCATCACATCCTATGGCCGGAACCGAATTTTCGGGACCAATGGCTGCCATCGGCAAATTATTCGATTACAAACATGTGATAATCTGCGACAAGGAACTTTCGGACGAAGATGCCTTGCGAACGGTTGTTGGAATGTACAATACGCTGAATATGCGCATTTCGTATATGAAATCCGTGGATCACGATATCCACGTGGCTTACGTTTCGCATATCTCGCATATCACTTCTTTTTCACTGGCTTTAAGTGTCCTTGATAAAGAAAAAGACGAAGAAAATATACTCAAACTGGCTGGTGGCGGATTTGAATCCACGGTTCGTCTGGCTAAAAGCAATGCTGAAACCTGGGCACCCATCTTTTTACAGAATTCGGATTACATCATCGAAGTTTTGGATAATTACCTGGAAAAAATGAACCTTTTCAGGAAATATATTGTTGAGAAAAACCAGGAAGGCCTGACAGAACTTATGAATGAAGCAAATAAAATAAGGAAAATACTCAACTGATCACCTGAAGCATTAATAGCATTTTACCAAATTAAATAACTGAATATTATGGAAACCAAACTACATATCGAACCCATTCAAAACTGGAGCATTTATAAGGGCCGACCTTTATTGATTTCAGGGCCTTGCAGTGCCGAGACAGAAGAACAAATGATGGAAACCGCACATCAGCTTGCGGCTTTGAAAAAAGTTGATGTTTTCAGGGCAGGAATATGGAAGCCACGTACACGGCCCAATGCTTTCGAAGGCGTAGGCCACGACGGGCTGAAATGGCTGAAACGTGTAAAAGAGGAAACCGGCCTGGCTACAGGAACCGAAGTGGCCACTCAAAAACACGTGTACGAAGCACTGAAGTTTGGGGTCGATGTATTGTGGATTGGAGCACGAACCTCTGCAAACCCTTTTGCGATGCAGGAAGTAGCCGATGCACTGAAAGGTGTTGATGTAATGGTATTTGTTAAAAATCCTGTAAATCCCGATCTCGAATTGTGGATTGGTGCTATTGAACGCTTGTATGCAGCCGGCATAAAGCGTATTGGTGCGATTCACCGTGGATTTTCGGCATACGAGAAAACAGCGTACCGCAACCAGCCCAAATGGCAGATTCCTATTGAACTCCGCCTGAGGATACCTGAATTACCTTTGCTTTGTGATCCAAGTCATATAGGGGGCGCCAGGGCTTATTTACTGGAAATTGCACAGGAAGCCATGGACTTGAACTACGACGGGCTGATGCTCGAATCGCACAGGGATCCGGCCAATGCATGGAGCGATGCAAGCCAGCAGGTCACACCACAGGCATTGCTCGAATTGCTCGATAAACTTGTACTTCGCCAGCCGGTTTCGAAAGACAGTAAATTCCTGGATATTCTGGGAGCTCTCCGGACCCAGATCGATATGTTCGACGATCAGCTTCTCGACCTTATGGAACAACGCATGCAGGTAGCCGAATCAATAGGCAAGGTTAAGAAAGATAACAATATTACGATTCTGCAAAATCAGCGCTGGGAAGAAATAATAAGGAAAGTGGCATCGAAAGGAGTAAAAAAAGGCCTTGGTGAGGAATTTATCGATCAGTTATTCAAAGCCATTCACCAGGAATCCATCAATCACCAGATAAAAGTAATGAATGTTACTGTTTAGTTCATAATGTTGATTGTTTCGGTTAAGGGCATAACTAACAACATTTATCGGAGATATCCCGGTGTGACAGTTATTGAATAAAATTCATTTCGCCCTGACGCCTGCCGCTGCAGGCAGAGGACTTATCTGAATGGGGTTTCTTATATTTCTACCAATATCCCGTTCCGCCGCTACTATTCCGTATGATTATTTGCGCAAGCAAATAGCTATTGGTAGAAAATAAGGCACCAAATTGAGCCAGATCCCTTCAGGGACATTAACGTATTTAACCGGCCAAACGTGTTATAAAATACTGAATCAACACATTTTACAGTCCAATTTCTGCATACAGCGCTCAGAGTTGTTTTTTTTAATACTCACATAATTATTTTCGGACGTACAATTTCAAAAATCGAAACCACTCCTAACGTCAATCAGATCAAAAATGGCACTTTTGTGCTATTGCAAAAGGGTTATTCCTATATTATATTTGCAGTATTCTATTTAAATGTCGTATACTTTCACTACAAATAAGTCTATCTTATAATGGCCGATCATTTGTAAGAAACCAGTAAGCATTTTGTAATTAGACCAGACAAAGTATAAACATATGCCAGATGTAGGGTAGATTAATACAATTGTCAGACAAAAACAAAACCGTGTTTTTCATTTAGTATTTCCCAGACTTACTTCCCAAACAAAAAGCTTATCCATAGCTTTCTGATATGGATCGTGAAATGTTTTCAACGAAAGAGAAAACAATAAATAATTTTAAGCGATATGAAAAAACTTATAATTTTCTATCTTTCATTGATCATAGTTGCCGGTGCTTTATTAGCCAGCGGCTGCTGTACTCCCAATGCAACCATTGGCAGCCAGGCTGTTGCTTTACGGCCACAGGAAACAAACATGTGGTGCTGGGCTGCCAGTGGCGAGATGTGTATGGAATTTCTGGGAGCAAGTGTAACCCAGTGCGATGAGGCTAATAAGCGATTCGGACGCACCGATTGCTGCAACAATCCTGTTCCCAATGCTTGTGTTAATGGGGGTTGGCCCGAATTCGACAAGTATGGATTTACAGCCACACTAACCTCTGATGCTCCCCTTAGTTGGGTTGATTTGAAAAAACAAATCTATTGCGCCAAAAAGCCTTTTGCTTTTTCATGGCACTGGACAGGTGGCGGCGGACATATGATGGTGGTCACCGGTTATGCTGTTATCAACAATGTGAACTATGTGTTCATTAATGATCCTTGGTCACCGAATGTAGGGGATCAACGACCTATCACTTATGCAGAATATGTAAGTGGCGCTAATCATACACATTGGAATGATTATTATAACATAACCAAAAAATAAGGAGGACCTTAAAATGAAAAAAACCATATTCATTCTGATCATGGCGCTTACATTTACTGCTGGGCTCGAAGCCCAGAATAACCTGGAACAAGCAAAGCAGGAAACCAGTGCATTCCTTAAATCACTCATGTCAACGGTTACAGCAGATAATTATAAAATGTTCGGACTTAGTTCGGTTGAGGAAGCCAGCCAGTTGGAAGCCGGTCAGGTGTTGAGCTCCAGCATCGTCCGCCTCGATCAATTACAAAAATACGATGGTGGTAATGCTAAAGCTGTTATAACAAATGTGAACAGGGTATTATGTACCGTTTTGAACAGGCAGACACAGCGAACAGTACAATGTGTGGATCTTGAGCTTGAAAAAGGGACCTATGTAGTGAAAGGATTTGCTAATGTGGCTATTGCAAGCGCCTTAGAAAGAGTAAATAAGGATCTGTTCAAACAAAATTTCTCTGTTGTTTGGGTACCGGCCTTTAATATTTACTTTGGAGCCTTTACTGATGCTGACAGCAAATTGAAATTTGTGAGCCTACAGAATAACACGAGCCTGAGGACTGAAATCGGTGAAATTAAACCCGCTGAGGACTTCCTCAAGAGGTTGGTTCCAATGGCAAATGAATATAATGGGTTACCCTGGTAACACAGAAGGGAAATTACCTGTAAGTTAAATACCTGATCAGGAAAAGGCAATTTCTGTATTGTTACCTGTTCTGATATCAAATTTCCTGTTAGCATTAATTTTATTGAATTATATAGATATGGGTGAGTAGATGCAAATCTACTTGCCCATTTTCGAATATTAAACAGCATTGAATAATCCTGGACTTCTATAGCCACCGGCTTCTGATACATAAATTAATGAGCTCGGCTATATTGTGGGTCAGAGTTTTTTCCATACTGTTGCGCTTGTGATTTTTAACAGTATGTATACTAAGGTTTAGTTTCTCAGCAATCATTTTGCTGGTAAGCCCTTGGAGACAAAGTTTTATAATTTCTCTTTCCCGCAGCGATAACCGTCCATTCTGCGTTTCACCAGATACTTTTTTAAAGACCTTTTGATACCCGTTTTCAACAGAATACCTGAAGATGGTCAGCACAAGGGTATCGTCGGTTTTTATATCGCCAATTTCGGTAAACACTTTCAGGTTCATCACCGGGCGGCAAGTTTCATCTGCGAAAGCAAGAGTTCCTTCATGTAGAAACTGCGAAACATCCCCATCCTCACGGATATAACGGTGGTTAAATGAGAACCGGTACAATGAAAGTTCATCCTTAGGAATCGTATCAATAAATTTTTGAATATCAGGTATAATTTCCTCGCACCACAGCATTCTGTCTTCCGGATAAAAATGCAGTGCATGAAAACCCCGGTTCTTTTCAGGCAGTTCGCTATTAATACAGCTGCATAATTCCTGGCATTGCTCATGCTTGCAGGCAAACTGCTTTCCTGAAGAATCAACAAGACAATTACTGAAAAGGTGTAACGGCTTAGTATCGTGAAATTTATGCTTTAAAGTTCTCCCTTTTTGAAAAAGCTCCGGATCTTTTTTGTTTTCAACGTACAAGCCAGGGTAAACATTTGAGAATGTAAAAACATCGGTCTTGGTTTTCATAATGAATTAAATTAAATGAGCGTGGTTGATCATCAAATAATTACATCGGAAATTCCAGGAAACAAAGAATCTCGAAAATCAGATTGCTATAACTCCTCTGATACAACCTGATATAACAGCAGGCATCCATCGGAATCAATCTCAATAAGGCTTACAAGAATATGACAACGTTTATAGGTGAATCAAAGATTTTGATATTCACCGGCAAATACATAAGTATTAATTAAAAAACACTGTTATGTCTGAAAAGTTCAACATGGCATTAATAAAACGATAAAAAAATGACACGTTTGTGCTATTGCTTTCAGGTAGATTGTAATTGTAATTTCGATGATGTATAAACTGTGATGACAATCCAATTCTTCAGAATGGATTTAAATTGGCTTAACTACTTGATATAATGCATTTAACCATTGATTGACACTATATAAATAGTTAGGACAAATTATTTCTGACATGTTCTGAGGCTAAAAAGCATCATACCTCGTATCGGCTTACAGACACATTATCTTTTCCACATTGGTATATTTATGCCTGAACCCTCATCTTGTATTAACAAATATATCTCATCACACGTATATACATTTTAATTGCTTCACACTGTTCAATGTTGATGGAACTGAGTATACATAATTCACTGACTATCATTTTTCTATCAACTGTTAGGTATCCGGAGTTGCCGAAAATCCGATCAAAGAGTAGGCGAAAAATTTAATGCCATGAAGACAGATATTAAAGCTAGAGTTTTCGCAATACAAAAAGAGCGAACTGATTTTAAAAGCATGCTGTTAAAAAATCCGAACTATTTTGGGAACATTACAGACAGCAAACTGAAACCTGTTTTAAAAATTATATCAAATATAACTTATGAGCAGCTCACCTGTATCGGATACAATCCCGAAACTGCCGATATGGAGGCTGTTTTCTCCATTAAGCAATCAGGGGGTTATTCGGGAGGTTTGTGCTCGAATGGTTCATTCGAACATGTGAGGTTTTATCTCGACTTTCATGATGGTGCAGGTTTTATCGACCAAGGTAGCGTTGCAGTAAATGTCCATGATATACCTGCCATGAACGACTGCCAGAAGAAGACTGTTTTCCCGCTTAAATATGTTGCAACATTGAAAAAGAAAACCTTCAAATGGTCAAAATGTGAAACCCCGCTGTTGCCAACTTTACGCGCCATACTTTCTTGGAACAATGATCCGCCTGCCAACTCAGCAGGCTGGAATCCGGTATGGGGTAGTGTTATGACAGCTGATGTTCAGCTCAAGCCCCAGCCGAAGTTTGTATTTCCTGATTCCATTGATTTGTCTGCCTATTTCCAACTTGCAACCCTGTCTCCTAACCTGTCGTCAAAGCAGGTAGCGGATATCACGGGTATTAATCTTGCAGCACTCAATCCGCAGCCACTTCCTCCAAAATTTTTCGAGATGGCACGGATTTATGAAAAGCTCAAAGTTCCTGCTTCGCGGTATGCGTTCAAAACCGTGTCTAAAATGATTAAATACCCTACGTCAGAAATCACTCTGGTGAACAAAGCTTTGCTTACTGATCTTAAAATCAACACGGATATTCTGATCGACCAATTCGTAAAACCAATTCCTATTGATGTAACAAAAGCGAATGTTGATTATGAAGAACTTGAATGCTTAGGACTGGATTACAATACTGAGAGCCTGGGTGCTACAATAAAAATTAAAAAGAATGCAGGCTATTCATCCGATTTGTGCTCAGCAGGCAGCAAGGAATATATTTCGTTCTGGATCGATTGGAACGATGCCTGCTCCTGGCAATACCTTAATACAGTTGAACTGAATGTGCATGATATCAATTCACCGGCTAATGAATTACACTACAGCGTTTCGTTACCATTGGATAGTACTTATCACCGGAAGAATTGCGATATACCTAATGTGGTTCGGGTGCGTGCAGTTCTTTCGTGGAACGTTGCACCGTCAACTACCGATCCTGAAAAACTGGAATATTACGGTAACAGGGTTGATGCGCATGTTCAACTGAAGCCGGGTATCGAAATCATACCAGGCGATGTGTTTGCATTGTTCAATATTATTGGTGGCATCGATGTGGATCATGTTGATGATTCAACTGGGTTGACAAAACTCAATTCAGTATTTGCATTTAATGCGCTGCCTGTACCGACAGGAGCTGCTTTTGGCGGTGAAATTGTTATTAACGGCCCTTCATTCCCGGGCTATAAATACCGTATCAAGGTTACTAACCTTAGCGATTCAACTTTCTTCTACCTCAGCAACCCGCTTTCAACTGTTGGCTGGTCGCCCGTTCCTCCTTATGCACCATGGCATACACAAAGTCCCGATCCGATAGACCATTATTATTACTATCTCGATTTCAATCAAAACACATTGAATGTGCTTGGTCGCTTTACCCCGGGTACCAATGATAAGTTACAGGTTGAACTAGAGATTTCCGGTCTTGCAGGTAATTTCAACAAGGTTATCCGGATGGATAATGTATGGCCGGTTGTTACGCTTCAGATTGACGATAACGGGGATTGTACCCATTATGCAAAAGGTAATACAATAACAGGTCATTACTATGTAAACGATAATAACATTTGGTATTGGGGATTTGGCAGCACTTACGGCGGTAGTGCATCGGGTACTTCTAATACTCCTGCAATGCCTGGAACATCTTTCAGCATTCCGACCACCGCTACTTCTTATCCTTGTGGAAGTTTCTCGCTGTATGCTTATGACAAAACCATTGTCGACAGCCAGTCGGTAGGTCATTATTCGCCTGCTTCGTATAATGTTTGTTTGAAATAGAACCACAAATAAAAAGAGTTGTCGTTGCTAACCGGCAACTCTTTTTCACTCCAATACCATGAACGAACTGTTGATGTATTTTGTAATTGTAATTGTTGTTTGGCGCATTACGCATCTGGTTAGTGCCGAAGACGGTCCGTTCGACCTAATAATAAAACTGAGGAAGCTTTTGGGCAATTCGTTTGTCGGGAAACTGATGGATTGCTTCTATTGCCTGAGTATATGGATAGGTTTTTTAGCTGCAATATATGGCGGCACAAACCTTCAACAAATCATTATCCTTACTCTCTATTATTCAGGAGCAGCCATTCTCATCGAAAAATTAACAAATAAAAACTTTGTTTGACCTATGTGTAATTGCAATCAGCAGCGAGCTTCATATTCCACTCAACATGCACCTCCACAAAAAGGAGTGGTAAAAGTAATACTCACCGAAAACAAACCCATTGTAATAAATGGAAACATAACCGGTCGCACCTATGCTTTCCGGAAAATAAATGACCAGCATTGGGTCGATAGCCGGGATATGCTCAGTATGAACGGCATTGCAGGATTGCAGGTATTTTATTGAAAGATTACATCATTTTTAATTACCTTGAAAGCAGGGTATTTTAAAAATGACACTTTTGTGCTATTGACTTGGGGGGTTTGGGGGTGTATTTTTTGGTATTATTAATAATCAATTAAGCAAAAAGAAAAGCATACTTGCATTTATGTTTTGCTTAATAAAAATAATCATTGCTCTTATCCAATTAAAATTTAATTTGCATCTCACAGCATTTTTGAAATATTCCATTTTATCCCCAATCATTTCTATATTTGCCGCTGTTAATGCAATATTAAAGCGCTTTTCCAATGAAAACAAAAATCTTCACTCTTTTATTCGTCCTTCTTGGAATAATCTCTTATGCCCAGCCCAGGGGTGGCGGCAGCATAACCTGGATGCCTGATGGCAATAGTTTCACTTCGCTCGAAAAGTTTGCAATTGTTAAAACAGAATTGCCTTCGCTGGCTAAGTCGGTATTATGGGACTTCGAGAAACTAATCCCGGGCAGTGAGACTAGCCCACGTTCCATTTCGTCGTATATTTTTTCGACGGACCTGAAACAGGTGATGCTGAAAATAAATACGGTGGAAAAATATCACAAAGTTACAGGCGAAGTGTGGGTGTATAATACCTCAACTGCCAAAATAGTACAACTTGGCAAAAGCCTGCGAACCGACGGGCTTATGTATCCTAAATTCTCGCCCGACGGAAGCAAAGTGGCATATGTTTACCAGGACAATTCGAATAACAAAGTAGTGTACAATATTTATATTGAAGATGTTAAAACCGGAAAAATCAGGCAACTGACCTTTGATACCCGCGATCGAAATATAAACGGCACTTTCGACTGGGTGTACTCCGAAGAATTGTTTTGCAAGGATGGTTTCCGCTGGAGCCCCGACGGCACTCGTATTGCTTACTGGAATGTGGACGCCTCGAAAGTGCGCAATTACCTGATGCTGAACACAACCGATTCTGTTTATTCCTTTACGGTGCCGGTTGAATATCCGAAAGCCGGCGAAGATCCTTCGCCTGTGAAAATCGGGGTGGTTGACCTGGCAACGGCCAAAACGAAATGGATGAATATTGAAGGTGATCCGCGTCAGAACTACCTAACTAAAATGGAATGGTCGTCGAAAAATGAACTTATCATCCAACAATTGAACCGCAAGCAGAATGTATCAAAGCTTTGGCTTTCGAATACGGCTACCGGTGCATCAAAAGTGCTGTGGAGCGAAACCGACAAAGCCTGGATAGATATTGAGGCCACCTGGAATACCAACGACAATGCTGGTTGGAACTGGATTGAAGGAGGCAAAGCTTTCGTTTGGGCCAGCGAAAAGGACGGCTGGCGGCATCTTTACCGTATCGGGATGGATGGTAAGGAAAGCAAGATTACAACCGGCGATTTTGATGTTATTAAACTCTACCTGATCGATGAGCCGAATAACCTGATGTATTTTGCAGCCACTCCCGAAAATGCTACCCAGCGTTACCTTTACTGCACAAAGCTCGACGGTTCCGAAGCGCCCCATCTGGTTACACCTTCTGAGTTTACCGGCACCAACGATTATCTGCTTTCGCCAAATGGCAGATGGGCCCGCCATAGTTTTTCGAGCCACCTGTATTTGCCTGCTTCCGAATGGGTTTCCCTGCCGGCACATACTCCGCTTGATCCCTCGAAAAGCATTGCCAACAATCTGAAAGAAGACCCTATGGGCAAACAGATTTCCTTCTTCAAAGTAACAACCGACGACGGAATTACGCTGGATGGATGGATTGCCAAACCAAAAGATTTTGATCCCTCGAAGAAATACCCCGTCTTCTTTTACGTGTATGGCGAGCCATGGGGTTGTACCGTATTCGACAATGCAAGGATGGGTCGTTCGGCGCAGTTCGGCGGCAACATAGCCGATATGGGATACCTCTATGTTTCGGTGGACTGCAGGGGAAGCCTTGCACCCCGTGGACGCGAATGGCGAAAATCAATTTACAGACAGATCGGGCGACTGAATATCCGCGATATGGCCATGGGCGCCAAAGAAGTGCTGAAATGGGATTTCTGCGATACCAGCCGTGTGGCAGTACATGGATGGAGCGGCGGTGGCTCGTCGACACTTAATCTGATGTTCCAATACCCCGATATTTTTAAGACCGGCATTGCTGTTGCAGCAGTTGCTAACCAATTGGCTTACGATAATGCATACCAGGAGCGTTACATGGGCATTCCTGCCGAAACAAAAGCCGATTTTATTGCAGGATCACCCTATACCTATGCCAAAAACCTGAAGGGAAACCTGTTGTACATCCATGGAACCGGCGACGATAACGTACATTATGCCAATGCCGAGAAACTTTTTAACGAACTGATCCGCTACAACAAGCCTTTCCAGATGATGGCGTACCCGATGCGCTCGCACGGTATTTACGAAGGTGAAGGCACATCTCAACACCTTGCAACAACGTGTAAAAAGTTTTTGCTGGAGAATTGTCCTCCGGGTGGGAGATAAGTAAATGTGCGACGTACAGGGAAATAACTATAAGTCAAACTTTTAGTATGGCGGGATTTGCATTACAATGCCGCGAAGAATAATTGTTTTATGATTTCTGCATCTGTAATTACGTATTTAACCATGGGTGCGCTTTTTGGCTTAAGTGCCGGACTCTCGCCGGGTCCTTTGCTTACTCTGGTTATTTCATCAACCTTGCAGCATAATAAGGCAGAAGGGATTAAAATTGCTTTTGCCCCCTTAATTACCGACCTGCCGGTTATTCTCGTCACCTATTTCATATTTTCAAGGTTCTCGCAATACACTTTCGTGCTGGGCATCGTTTCGCTGATAGGCGGGATTTATGTTGCCCGGCTGGGATATGAAACGTTGAAAGTAAAGGAATTGGCTGTTGAAATACAAGATATAAAGCCTCAATCGTTTAAAAAAGGGATACTGACCAATTTACTGAATCCGAATCCATACCTGTTCTGGCTTACGGTCGGAATCCCGATTGCTTTTAAAGCCTATGATATCAGCCTGGACGCCGTTATACTTTTCTTTTTATCATTTTATGTATTGATAGTCGGTTCAGTAATTGTTATTGCGTTGCTGGTCGACCGGTCGAAGACATTTTTAAAAAACAAGGCCTACACCTGGATAATGCGGTTGCTTGGGATAGCGTTATTTGTTTTTGCTGTATTTTTCTTTTACGATGGAATCAAAATCCTATTCAATCTCAATTAAAGTTTATCGCAACAAGATGACGATATATTCCGGCGGAATTGAATTCAAATTCGCTCCAGGGAGAGGGGAATATAATTTTAATGGGGTATCCGATCATCTCCCGTGCTGATTTTTGATGATATTTTCATAAGAAATAGGCTCAGCCGTTACCCCTTGCTCAATAAGTCTCAGGAACAATAGCCCTCTACTTTTTGATGTTCGTCTATTATACCTGAAAACATACTCG
>JBBQSY010000048.1:0-25995 GCA_038213495.1 Bacteroidales bacterium | reverse complement strand
ATTCAATTTTTTCAGTTTCAGGTGATGACATGATATGTTTTTATTTTTACAGAGTGCAAAAGTAATGTTTTCTAATGGAACGACATAAATCATACCATGCTGAATTATCCGGCTTTTCGCTATAAAAAGGTGGCATGATATGACAAAGTGGCTTAAAATCAGCGATATCTTCATCCCGAATAAAAAAAAGCACTTACAAAATAAATTGTAAGTGCTTGGTAAATAAAACGTCGGAGTGGTCAGACTCGAACTGACGACCACTTGCACCCCATGCAAGTACGCTAGCCAACTGCGCCACACCCCGATCAATTCGGCTGCAAAAGTAGGAATTTTATGATTCAAATCTATGCGGGAAGAAATAATCTTTATCACTTCTTCAAGAACAGATACTATGCTGATCTATAAACCGTAGTATAGATCATTGTGCTCATCCGTGTCTTTCACGAATGAATATTGGTAGTCCATCGGTATAATATCCAGGTATTCTTCGACTGAAGCCTTCGAAAGACAGGCATCTATAATTACCTTGCCCATATCGGATAAGGCTGGTTTATTGTATTTGCTCAGCTCTTTACGGAAAAAATCATACAAAATATCAGCGCCCTTATCATAGCCTTCGATCCCAACTTCCGGCTGTTTATAAACTTTCAGGAAACGGGAAGGGATTTTGGCTCCTTCGATGGTAAGGTAATTCAGTTCGTATCCAAGCAGGGGTGAGCGCGCCGGCTGGTACTGATCGGTGCGTAGCTTTGCATTCCCGCGCCTTGTAAGGTATTCGCGCATAAGCAACTGGGGCTTAAATCCCACTTTCCATACTCCTATATGCTGATTCGGAGTTAGCGTATACCGGGTGCGGGGAGTTCTGATGATTTGCCCCAGAAGCATATCTGCATGAGGAATCAATTCGCCTGTTGCAAACGGCCAGTATGAACCGACTCCTTCGCTTTCCATGCTCCCTGTACTTATTATGCTCGGATTGGCATATCCGCGCGGGGCCACAAGGCGCCACAACCAGGCCAAAGCCGGGGGGAGAATATGAAACAATCCTATAATTCCGTAAGAAGGATCATCGACTGAACATGGGGGCGTACGCACACCAAAGCTCCTTACGTCAACCGAAACCGGACCGTTTACTATGCCCGGAACTATTTCGCGGGGGACAACTATGCGGGGATTCGCGCATTTTTTACCCGGTGCATCTTCTACATGATCCCAGATCAGTGCAGTGCATTCAGGTTTGGTTTCTATATTAAGGAACAAAAGCGGTTTCTTCACTTTGATCGAAAGTTTCTCCAGGAATGGATCATCGCCATAGTCATTAACGCTGTCGACCCTTATAAACCATGAGTTCTCACCATCCAGAATTACAAGTTTACCGTTATTCTTCTGAATGGATGGATGGCACATCGCCATATCATCGGCAACCGGCGAAAGGGTACAAAATAAAGGAATGGAAATAAGCCGCTGTTCTTTTGTAATGAGATTTTCGCCTATCAGAACCTCGCCGGTCTGGTCGCGGACAATTTGCCCGAGCAATTCACTCTTACCTCCTCCGCTGGCGCCCTCATGCATAAAAGTGGTAATATTATCATAAGGACTTGTAACCTGCACGGCAGAACAGTGCGCCGTTATCCAGCCCTCTTTTTCGCCTTTGTCAAGCAACACTCCGTATAAGCCTTTTTTGGCGCTTGGACCCGGGTAGAGATTATAACTGTAAACTTCATGCACTTTTTCGGTCCTGTTGTGCACAACAACCTGTTTGCCATCGAAATGTGTGTGCCTGAATGTAGGTGCAACAAGCAATGCACTTTCGATTTCAAAATCTACGGGCAGATCGGAAACTGCTTTCATTTGCTGAAGCATGGCAATCGCCATAGCAAAAAATGAGGCATTTAAAGGAACCACCGCCACTCCCCCGGCACCAATTCCGTCGCGGCCGGCAAAATAGAAGAAAACTGCCAGGTCCTGTTGCTTTAGCCATTCATAGGTTTCATTCTGTAAAACGGAAAAGTCGTATCCGAATCTATTAGCGAATTTAGTCTTATCAGTTGGCTTATCATCTGCAATGGCCATGGTTTGCGGATCACGGCGACGCATATAGGGATCCGTAAAATTAATCGAAACTCCGTTTTTTACCTTATGTATAATAGCTTCCGTAACCGGTCCTTTTCCCGGAATATCATAAGTTACTTCATAAGTAGTGTTCTTATTATTTCCAAGTGAAGCAACGGCAAGCTCGTCGGTTGATGAAAATACTGTGAAGCTTTTACATTCGGAAAGGAGTTGAATTATATTGTCGGGTAGGAGTATATTTTTACTTTTAAGCTTACTAAGCAAATCTTTCATTTGTCAATTTAAATTAGATGATTATTGCAATTTTGCGACTGCAAAGGTACGCAGAATTCCTGACTACTAATGGAGGCGATCCGCTAAACACCCTGTAATAAATTTACAAGTTATTGATATTCAGCGCAGACAAAACAATTGGTAGATTTAAAACTAAAATGTCTATTCCGGATCTGAAAAAGCGGAGATTACAAACAGGCAACATATAATATGCTCAATTACAAGTATAACAGTTTCCGGACAAATACCAGGAAGTCCGAAAATGAAGAGTCATTTGTTTTACCGGAACGGTAACAAATTGATGCTGCAGAACAGGAAAGTTGTAGCGGAAATTATAAATACAGGCATATTTGCCGTGAAATGCAAAGCATTTTCGTTTGTAAATAAACCAATATGATGATTGATTCCCTTATTCGCCGGGCGAAGCTACCATCATAGGCAGCGAAATCCAGAATGTCGCTCCCTGGCCGGGTTCGCTTTCGGCCCATAATCTTCCGTTGAGAAAGGTTGCAAATTTCTGGGCAACACTCAGGCCAAGACCTAATCCACCGTATTGACGGGTTGGAGTTTCGTCGACCTGCCTGAACTGCGAAAGCATAACATTTAGTTTGTCTTTCGAGAACCCTATTCCTTCATCCTTTACATAAAAATCAATAATATTATTTTCGCTGAAGCGATATCCGATCTCAACAAAACCATCCTCGGAATATTTCAATGCATTGTAAACCAGGTGATTTAAAGCTCTTCGCAACTTATAGCCATCCGTTTGTATGCAAAAGCTATTCTCCTTGTTAACCTTGTTCACTTTAACAATTATATTTTCTTTTCCCACATTGGCTTTCTCCAGGTTTATCCAGGTCTGAAGTGAATTCAGCAAGTCGTTTACATTCACGGATTCGATTTCGATGCCTGTTGCACCCGATTCAACCTGGGATATATCAAAAATATCATTAATAACTTCGAGCAACGAGTCTACATTCCGGTTGATGATGTTGGCATACGTAATTTTATCATCCTCGGGCATAGCAGGATTTGCTATCAGTCCTGAAAAACCCATAATTGCATGTAGAGGTGTGCGTAATTCGTGCGACATGTTGCACAGGAAAGCGGATTTAAGCCTGTCGGATTCGCCTGCTTTGAGCCGTATCAGGTGCAGTTCTTCCTTAACCCGCTCAATTTCGTCGAACAACTGGTCATTTTCATTTACAATAGACTTTTGATTACTCTGCAGTTCAGATGATTCCCTTTTCTGGCGAAAAAAAATCACTAATAGACCAACACAAAGGACAGTTAGAATAATAACAGAAACAATAAGGATTACATTCATTTTACTCGTATTCTTTGTGAGCGTAAATGTCGGTAAAATTCTGATATAGGCCAAAAAATAAGATTGCAGAAGCCTTTGAGATGCAGGTTTTTAACATCAGGGAGTTATACGGTGGATTCCTGCAGGATACTCCTGTATAATTATTTCGATTAGTGTATCGTAATCGGCCTGGCGGGCAACAAAATCCAGTTTATTGGTATCAATAAGCAATACCCTTAAACCTTGCTGCTGCTTGATATAGTCGAGATAACCTTCCTGTATCTTCTGCAGGTAGTCGTCTTCTATTTTTTGCTCATACACACGGCCGCGCATACGGATATTCGATTGCAGCCTGCTGATATCAAGGTAAAGATAAACGAGTAAATCGGGTTTGGGCAGTGCATTTTCGATTATTGAAAAAAGACGGGCGTACAGTGAAAATTCTTCACCGTTCAACGTTTTTTTTGCAAAAATCAGTGATTTAAGTATAAAATAATCTGCAATGGTTACCGGGTGAAACATATCCTGAACCGCCAGTTGTGTTTTGAGCTGCTGAAATCTGTCGGCCAGGAACGATAACTCCAGAGGAAAAGCATACCGGGCCGGATCTTCATAAAACTTTGGAAGAAAGGAGTTATCTTCAAACTGTTCGAGTATAAGCCTGGAATTAAATTGCTGCGACATGCGGGTAGCAAGGGTAGTTTTCCCGGCTCCGATATTGCCTTCGATAGCTATATAATTGTAAGGAATGATCATATAAAAAAGTCAATTCGGGTTTATTGGTTTAACAATCGTGCAAATTCATCTTTTCCGACAGCAACTAAAACCGGTCCGGTTCGGTTCAATTGGTTTAGCAGGTCTGTTATTGTGGTATTGAAAACAGGATGGATATGGTCAGGAGCAATTGTATGCAGCGGTTCCAGGACAAACTGCCGCATATGAAGCAACGGGTGTGGTATTACAAGTTTATCATCATTTATTTGTTTGTCATCGTAAAACAAAATATCAATATCAATACTCCTGCTTGCATATCCGGCGCCGGATCTTTTCCTGCCCAGGATGCTCTCTATTTCAAGTATGCCGGCCAGAACCTGCTGTGGCATCAGTTCGGTTTCAATCAAGAAAGCCTGGTTATAAAAATTAGTTTCTGCCTCAAATCCCCAGGGTTCTGATTCGACTACAGGCGAATAAAGCAGAACCCTGCCTATAAGGATATCAATTAGTTTTATTGCCTTAACCAATAAAACCAAGCGGTCGCCCTGGTTGCTGCCCAATGAAAAATAAACCTTAGCCATGTAGTAACTCTCCGGGCCAAAGATACAATTTGAGTTTAAATCCTTTACTGTAATATGAACATAAGTTTTTAACAGTTTGTTGTTTTTAGTAATTTGTTTTCCACGTAAGGTAATTAATGACAATTCACCATTCAACATTCTTAAAAAGATGGAACAATTTCTGTAACTTCGTGCTTAAATAACCGTCAAACAAGTTCAATTCTAAATCAGCTAAAAAATGAAACAATTTTTTAAATTCACTTTCGCTTCCATGCTTGGCTTTCTGCTCGCTGGGTTCGTGGTATTTCTTATTTTTATAGGTATTATCGTTTCTGCCGTTTCGATGGGCAAAAAGGATACCGTGCTGGTACCCGACAAAACAGTGCTGATGCTTTCGCTAGACCAGCCTGTCAACGACCGCTCGTCCGATAATCCGTTTTCGCGAATTAATTTCATCAATCCTGATCTTTCGACACAGCTCGGATTGAATGATATCATCAGCACACTTAATAAAGCAGCCACCGATTCAAAAGTGAAAGGGATTTATCTCGAACTTTCTGATGTGCCTTCAGGACAGGCTACCATCGAAGAAATAAGGAATGCCATGATTTCGTTCCGGAAATCGGGAAAATTCATTGTTACATATTCGGAGGAATTCAATCAGAAATCCTATTACCTTGCTTCGGTTTCTGATAAAATTTACCTCAATCCGGCCGGCGGCATGCAATTTAAAGGAATGGTCGCGCAGGTGATGTTTTTTAAAGGATTGCTTGATAAAATTGATGTTGAAGCGCAGGTAATCCGTCATGGCAAGTTTAAAAGTGCCATTGAGCCTTTTACACTCGACAAAATGAGTGAACCCAATAAAGTGCAGACTCTTGCTTTTATTTCGGGAATATGGAATCATATGTTGACAGGTATTTCAGCAAGCCGTAATATACCTGTCGAAAACCTGAAAGCTATTGCTGATGAATACAAGATACAGTCGCCACAGGATGCTGTTAACCTGAAAATGGTTGATAAACTGATGTATAAGGACGAAGTGCTGGATGAACTCAAAGCCCGCCTTGGTCTGAAGAGTATTAAAGATCTGAAACTGATGAATTTAGGCAAATACGCCAAATCTGCTGATCCGGTCAATAAAACATCCGGCGATAAAATTGCTGTGATTTATGCAAGCGGTAACATAATCAGCGGCGATGGCGACGAGACAAATATCGGTTCCGAGCGAATTTCGAAGGCCATCCGCAAGGCCCGCCTCGACGATAAAGTAAAAGCAGTGGTGCTGAGAGTAAATTCGCCGGGAGGAAGTGCCCTGGCATCGGATGTGATATGGCGCGAGATGCTGCTGACAAAAAAGGTAAAACCGGTAGTTGTATCCATGGGGAATGTGGCCGCATCGGGCGGGTATTATATTGCCTGTGCTGCCGATAAAATTTATGCCTATCCAAATACTATTACAGGTTCTATCGGCGTATTCGGGATAATTCCCAACATGAAAGAGATGTTCAGCAAGAACCTGGGAATTACGTTTGATGAAGTGAAAACCAATCCGTATGCAGATTACATCCCGGTAACACGGCCGATGAATGATGCGGAAAAGCAGATTATTACCCGCGAAATCGAAAACATTTACAGCACATTTACCACCCATGTTGCCGAAGGCCGTAAAATGACCGTTGCGGAAGTCGACAGTATTGGCCAGGGGCGCGTATGGAGCGGAGTGGATGCAAAACGCATCGGGCTGGTTGATGAATTCGGCGGGCTGGATGATGCAATAAAAGAAGCTGCCAGGCTGGCAAAACTGAAAGATTACCGGACTATAGAACTTCCTGAACTAAAAGATACTTTTCAGCAACTGATGGATGCCTTTTCAGGCGATAACACCTCCGTTTTCCTGAAAAAGGAACTTGGCGCCGCCTATCCTTATTTCCAATATCTGAGCCGTATGAGCCGTATGGAAGGCATTCAGGCTTTGATGCCTTACGAATTCGACATCAGGTAAAACTGTTGTTAAATCAATAAAAAAGGCGGTTCCTCTCCGGAACCGCCTTTTTAATTATAGAACCCCTGACATCTCGCAAAAAGAAAACACATTTTTTATCTGTCATTCATAAATGGCAATCCCTATTTCGGTGCGCTGCACCTATTGGTGAATGCTGTATTACTCTGCTATAAATATTCCTGTGCGCTGCACCTGATTTTCACAACTACTTTCATTGAAAAGCCGCAGAGCGGCGAAATATTTATAGAATTGAATATCAAATGAATACAAAGGTGCAGAGCACCGAAATATTTCCTGGTTCTATCCGTAAAATCCATAATTATACACGAAAAATAAAGAGCTAATTTTCCGCATCTAAAATATATGAATTCGCAAACATGCATGTTATACAAAAAAGAAGTATAAATTTTTCCAAATCAACAAAGTATAAGGCCAATGTATTAGCTGTTATAGGACAATTATTACCCAAATGAATTATAACCTATACTAAATCACAAGTGTAATATGCAGATGTGATAGCTGTTATAGGACAATTTATTGGACTATTACAGATATCCTATCGGTATTATTGTACTATTACAGATATCCTATCGGTATTAATTTATTCATCCGAAAATTCCGCGTTTTCAGTTTGCTTATATATTTTCATAATTAATTGAGCCTGAACAACCAGGTCGGGAGTTATGAATTTATACCTTATCCCTTCCACCTTATCCCTTACACCTTATCCCTTACACCTTATTCCTTACACCTTATTCCTTAAACCTTATCCCTTAAACCTTATCCCTTAAACCTTATCCCTTAATGCATAATCTTAAAAACCAGTTCCCTCAGCAACTCACCCTGATCGGTTGAATAATTTTCGATTCCCAATGCGCGGGTATTGCATTCGCGAATCCAGCCGATGATTTCCTGCAACTTATTGGGGGAGAAGTTCCGGTATGCATCAATATAATCGCGTTTGTTATAGGGAGTTAGTTTGGCTTTGCTCAGTATCGATGGTTCCGATTTATCGGGTAAGGAATGAATCAGCAATACCTTGCTGAAAAAATTGAACAGCATGGGAATCGTCTTGAATATCGAATTCTCATTGGGATTCAGCGCGAAATAATGTGCAATCTGGTTGGCTTTCATCACATCTCTGTTAGCCAGCGCCTTCTGAAATTCGAAAATATTATAATCTTTACTTATCCCTATATATTGTTCGATAACATCCTCGTTTATCACTTTTGTTTTAGGATGATTGATATATAGCTTACCGAGTTCGTTATTAATCTTTTCGAGGTTAGTTCCAAGGTATTCAACCAACATATTTGCTGCTTTATCCGAAATAGAATAACCGCTGCTTTTAACCTGGGCGGTAATCCAGCCCGGCATGTCAGATTCATATTTTCTCTTTGATTCAATGGTTATGGCAAGAGTGGATGTAGCCAGGGCCTTAAGCAGTTTGGCCGGCGGAGCTTTGTATTTATGACAGATTACTAGTATTGTGGATGGCTGAGGCCTGTTGATATAGGAAAGCAGCAGGCTCAGGTTTTCCTCCTTTTTCAGATCCATATCCTGGGCTTCGCGCAACACCACAAGCTGCTTTTCGCCAATCATCGGGAACTGCTTGCTGCTGTTTACAACCAGGGCCGCGCTCGAATCGCGTCCATACAGCACTACCTGGTTAAATTCCTTTTCAATATCATTCAGCACATGTTCTGTCAGGTAATCCGATAATTCGTCAATATAATAAGGCTCCTCTCCATAAAAGAGGTAAATATTAACAAATGCCCTTTTCTGGAAATCTTTAACTAACTGGTAATACGTTGATGTCATATTTCCTGATGCAAGGTGCTAGTAGGATGTAGGAATTAGAATTGGAGGTGTTTAACCGTAATGCGCGACTCAATAAGCTGCTGTAGCGATTCCATCCCGATCTGCACATGGTTCTCCATGTAATTTTCGGTAACGATCTGATCACTCTTTTCGGTTTTTACTCCGCTCGAAATCATGGGCTGGTCCGAAACCAGAAGCAAAGCACCGGTAGGAATCGAGTTTGCAAATCCTACGATAAATATGGTGGCCGTTTCGAGGTCAATACCCATGGCCCTGGTTTTCTGAAGATAAAGTTTAAACTCATCGTCATGCTCCCACACCCTGCGGTTGGTTGTGTAAACCGAGCCTGTGTAATAATCGAGTCCCATGTCGCGAATGGTTGTGGAAATAGCTTTCTGCAGGCTGAATGCCGGCAAAGCAGGAATTTCGGGGGGAAAATAATCGTCGGAAGTACCTTCGCCCCTTATGGCTGCAATTGGCAGGATGTAATCACCAAGCTGGTTAATATGCTTCAACCCGCCACATTTGCCTAAAAACAAACAAGCCTTTGGGTTAATCGCACTTATCAGATCCATGACGGTAGCTGCATTGGCGCTTCCCATACCGAATCGTATCATTGTAATATTGCCCGCCGTTGCACTTGGCATCGACCGGTCCCGTCCCCGTATTTCAACATTATTGAGACGGGCAAACGTTTCGAGATACGCACCGAAATTCACCAGCAAAATATATTCTCCAAATTCTTCAAGAGGAGTACCTGTATAACGGGGCAACCAGTTTTCGACTATTTCTTTTTTAGTTCTCATGATACGGACGGGCGATAAATTAGTAATTATGGCAAATTTAGAATTTTTAAGCCATATTTGCAGTGATTTCGGACAAGTTTTTTCCGGAATGTTAAAAAAATGCAGCAATTAAACTTTTCCCGTTTTGAATTCAGACTCCGTCAACTGGATATCCGTCAGGAAATCTTTGATCCGGTCCGCCATAAATTTGTGGCACTTACCCCGGAAGAATGGGTGCGACAGCATTTAATTGCCTATCTCACCCTGGGAAAAGGCTACCCTGTTCCAATGATAGGTGTGGAAAAGCAACTTCTGCTCAATAAGATGCCTAAACGCTTCGACCTGGTTGTATTTAACAGGAATGCTACTCCCCTGCTACTCGCTGAGTGCAAAGCCCCGGGAGTTGAAATAACCGAAAAAGCATTTGACCAGGCTGCCCGGTACAATATACTGCTGAAGGCTGAATATTTTCTGATAACCAACGGGCTCGAACATTACACCTGCCGGATTGATTATGAGAATAAACAATATATTTTTATTGAAGAAATCCCTCATTTTGATGAAGTGAACCGAATAAATAAATAAACTACAGGCATAAAACCTGAAAAATCAGCTTACCTGGGTAGATTTAAGGGCATAAAAAAAGCCGGGTTCACCGGCTCTTTCACAAAAAGATAATTTTATTACTGACATTTCAACACGCTCTTCATCTGGTAATTGGCGGATTGAGCGAACGTGCCGTAAGATGCCTTTTTATAATTGTCACATGCATTTTGAGTGTCCTGTTTCCCTTCGTATGCCTTGGCAATTTCGTAATAAAAACGGGCCAGTTTCAAACTAACCTGGGCTTCGAGCGGAAGACCTTTATTAGCCGACTCAATGGCTTCGTCGTACTTTCTCAGGTTGTTGTTAGCAACAGCAAGCAAATAGTAAACTTCCTTGTTGGTGTTGTCGTATGCAAGCGAACTGTTCAGTTTTTCAGTAGCGTCGCTGTACGATTTTTTCTTGAATGCAGCCGCGCCATCCTGGTACAAACTCGAGGCAACTGTACTTTTGGCAGCATTCAAGGTAACGCTGTCATTGGTTTTCGAAGCAGCGGCTATGGCGAGGTCCAGAGATTCCTGCATTTTAGCATTGTCGCCTTTTTTCTTAAAGGCCAGACCTTTGGCATAGAATGCTTTGCTGTAATCCGGGTCAAAATTTATCGCTTTGTCGAAGTACGATATCGCATCATCGTATTTTAATAACTTTAAAAGATTATTGCCTTTATTGGCATATAATTTAACCAGGATATCTTCCGATTTAAGTTTAATATTATCATCGGAATATGCTACTGCCATATCATGGCTTTTTTCGAATGCAGTGGTAGCAAGGTCATATTTTTTGGTTTTCAGAAAATCATTTCCAACATTATACTGCCATATAGGAAGCACTGAGCCAACCTTCATTTTTAGCGTGTCGGCATCCGTGCCGATTGCAGTACACATTTTCTCAACCGCCTGCATTTTAACAATGGCGCCGGCCAAATCTGTTTTCGAAAGATCCAGTGCCGCGTTAAAAGCGTTGCCGGCATCTTCTTTGGTTTGAGCATTCAGATACTTGCCTGAAAAACTTGTAAGGATGGTTATGGCAAAAGCCATGATCAGAGTCTTTTTCATTGAGTTAATTAAATTGGGTTAATAAATGGGCGACTGATTTACCTGCAAATATACATATTTATATATTTGTGACAAACCTCAATACCTGTTTGAATAAACAATAATTGTTCCAAACTATCAGGCACACTGAACTTATAGCAATTGAAACTACATTCAAATTCAGTGATTTACTGATTAATAACATAGCAGTTAAGTTGCGCAACAGGAAGTTTTCATGCAATTCCGAATAAGTCTTAATTCAGTTTCAATTTCCAAAAACAGTGTGGTACACCCGCAGTATCCGGCATTTTACCCGGGGAGAATGGGATGCATCTTTGAGTCCACTCCGAAAAGTCACAATTTATTGATTTTCAACTTTTTTACCCCTGGCCCCTAAAGGGGAATGCGTTGAAAACCAATAAATTAGGCTAAGTTTCCTTTAGGGGATTTAGGGGTAAAAGACTTTTCGGAGAAGACTCATCTTTTGATATTAAACAAATGATTTATTGAAAAATGTTCTACATTTGCACTTCCGTGCTCAGAACAAAAAAAAATTGTATCAATTTATTTTTAAACAGCTGATAATCTGATCGAAATTCAAAAACAGAACCTGACATGAAAAGTAATGTAATCAAAATTATACTTGCTGTTGTTATAATAGTTTTGGGATACCTGATTTTTAACAGCATCAATAAACCGGTAAAATTTGAAAACAATCTCGCATCCAGGGGTGAAGTGATTGTGAGCAGGTTGAAAGATGTCCGGACAGCGCAAACTTTGTTCCGCAACCAGTTTGGGCGTTATACAGGGAGTTTCGATACCTTAAAAAACTTTGTCAAGACAGGTAAAATTCCTGAAGTCAAAATAATACCGGACCCTAACGATACCACTTTCTCGCGTACCATCTCCGATACCATAGGATACATCAATATTTTTGATTCAATTTTTTCAAAGAAGAATTATCCTCTGGATAAACTGAACGAAATCCCTTTCTCAAAAGGTGATCTGTTCTCAATCATGGCAGGGAAAATCAATAAGGGAGGAGTTGATGTTTCTGTTTTCGAAGTATCGGCCCGGATGGAAACCTATACCAAGGATATGAACAAGCAATTGATTATCAACAGGGTTAAAGAATTGGAAGCTAAATCAAAATTTCCCGGGTTAAAAGTTGGTTCAGTGACCGAAGCATCAATTGACGGAAACTGGGAATAATAAAACACCTCTTTCATTGGAATGTATTCTTAATCAGGTCGATCCTCAGTTCGAAACTGCGCAGGGATTTAATTACAGGCTATCCGTTCTGCTTTTTCAGGATGGATTTTCCTTTTTAGTTACCCATGCCATCTCCCGTAAAGCATTGAAGCTTTCTTCCTATAAGTTTGCACATTCCGAAAATCAACCTGATGAAATGGGAGGATGGCCTAAAATCGGCAGGGATTATTTTGAACAGCTTAAAAAAACTGCTTTTTTTCCCCTTACATCCTACCAGCGGGTTGATATAGCCGTGGCATCTCACAAAATTACAATTGTCCCTTATAATTTTATTGATCAGAATAATGAACTGAATATTATTTCGGCAGCTTACCCGGTTCACCCCGATGAGGAAATCCTGAAAGGGACCATATCCGATCAGGGACCTGTTACTGCGGTTCTTGTTCCGCGTTATGTCCGTAAATTCTGCTCCGAAATATTCCCTGGCTCAGTTATACATCCGGCCGCAGCTATTTTTGTGAAGGGCCTGCTTCGAAAGCATTCACAATTAATTACCCGCCAGGTTTTTATAAATTTGTATGCCGGTTTTTTTGAAATTACTGTAACACAGGGATTGCGGTTGCTCTATCTGAATGCATTCAGGTACTCGGCACCTTCGGATGTTCTCTATTACATCATTTTTGTTCTCGAACAGCTAGGCTTTGATCCTGCCGAAGAAAAAGTAACTTTGACGGGCGAGATCAGTGAAAATTCATCTATATACACGGAGTTGAAAATGTATTGCGAATCATTAAACTTCATTTCGAAACCGGAGGAACTGAAATACGGTGATGCATTTGCAGGAATCGATTATCACCATTATTTCACTCTGCTCAATATACCCCTATGCGAATAATCAGCGGAAGTCACAAGGGCCGGGTGCTTCGTCCACCTGAAGGCTTACCCGTGCGGCCAACCACCGATATGGCCAAGGAAAGCCTGTTCAACATCCTGAATAATTATATTGACTTCGAAGAGGTAAGAGTACTGGATCTTTTTGCCGGAACAGGTAATATTTCCCTGGAGTTTGCATCCCGTAATGCACCTGTAGTTTTGAGTATCGACGTAAACGGCCGTTGCATCGATTATATCTCGAAAATGGCTGCGGAGTTCAAATTTAAAAGTCTGTCGGCAATCCGGGCAAACGTGTTTGCTTTTCTTGCCAGGCCATCAGGAAGTTATGATATAATTTTTGCGGATCCGCCTTACGATCTCGAAAACCGGGAAAGAATCCCAGGACTGATCTTCGACGGCAACTGGCTGGCTGAAGATGGATGGTTTATCATGGAGCATGATAAATACCTCAGTTTTAAAGAACATCCTTTTTTTACAGAAGAACGCCGCTACGGCAAAATTCATTTTTCATTCTTCAGAAAAACACTGCCGGAAGATGCTGACAGCAAGGATTAAATTAAAATTCCTTCCGGAATAAACTGGTCGATATTGCCTCCGTGCTTATGTACCTCGCGCACAATGGATGATGTAACCATCACATATTCAGGCAGTGCCAGCATGAAAACAGTTTCGATTTCAGCAACGAGCTTAAGGTTAACCTGCGCTACACTCCTCTCAAATTCAAAATCGGCCGAAGTCCTCAACCCTCTTATAATATATGCGGCTTCCATTTTGGTGCAAAAATCAACAGTAAGCCCTGAATAACTCTCAACACTTACCTGGGGTAAATCCTTGAAAGTCTGTTTCAGCCATTCGAGTCTTTTTTCGAGCGGGAAATACCCGCTTTTTTCGGCATTCACTCCTATTGCTACAATAACTTTATCAAACAATGGCAATGCACGTCGTAAGATCGATTCGTGACCTTGCGTGATAGGATCGAATGAACCCGGGAAAACTGCGATTTTCATACTACGGTTTTTTGCAAAGATAAAAACATAATTCTATAATGATGCCCCGGTTTTTCATCAGTACTTCAAAACCCTAACCTGGACATCCCGATAGCTATAGTGACAAAACCAAATTGGTTTCCCACAAAGCTACTAACGAAGATGCTTAGTGAACTTTGTGGCTTCGTGGGACAGAATTCATGCCAGGAAATACACAAATATATTTATTAAGTCAGTTAAACAATATTGAAGAACCGGAAGATACAACTGTGTAAATAATTGCTCCGGCACTTTTAAAAAGAAGTTAGACGAACACTGTTTTCTTATTTCTATCTTTGCACCGGAAAAACTTATTTGGTATGATTTACTTCTTTCGCAAAGACAAATTGGTGTACGCGGTGCATCATCAAACAGAAATAATCAGTAATGATATCCCAAAGCTGGAATGGCTTTTTGGGGAGGCCCGGCAAGTGAGCGAAAGCAAAATGGCCGGGTTTTTTGTTGGCCCCCGCCGCGAAATGATAACACCATGGAGCACCAATGCCGTTGAAATCACCCAGAATATGGGTATCGATGACATACTCCGCATCGAAGAATTAACAGAGGTTGCAGATGCAGAAACTCTGTTTGATCATATGTTACAACGATTGTATACAAGGCTTGACCAGGATATTTTCACAATTCTGAAACAACCGGATCCTATAATCGAAATAAATGATATAGAAAGCTTCAGCAAAAAAGAAGGTCTTGCTTTAAGCAGCGAAGAAATTGATTACCTTGATGAAGTGAGCCTGAAACTGGGCCGCAAACTCACCGACAGTGAAGTTTTTGGGTTTTCACAGGTTAATTCCGAACATTGCAGGCATAAAATTTTCAACGGAACGTTTGTGATTGACGGTGTAGAACAAACCGAAAGCCTGTTCCAGATGATCAGGAAAACTTCCAAGGAACATCACGGAAGAATTGTTTCAGCATACACTGATAATGTGGCCTTTGTCGAAGGACCTGTTACCGAGCAGTTTGCACCGAAAACACAGGATAAACCGGATTATTTCGAAACCCGTGAAATCGAAACTGTTATTTCGCTCAAAGCAGAAACACATAACTTCCCCACAACCGTTGAACCTTTCAATGGCGCTGCAACCGGTTCGGGTGGCGAAATCCGCGACCGCATGGCAGGTGGTAAAGGTTCCATGCCTATAGCAGGAACGGCTGTTTACATGACCTCCTACCCTCGTACCGGTGAAGGCCGTGAGTGGGAAGCCAAAAATGAACCCCGCCCCTGGTTGTATCAAACACCTGAGGAAATCCTGATCAAAGCATCGAACGGGGCAAGCGATTTTGGGAATAAATTCGGTCAGCCGCTAATCTGCGGTTCGGTTCTCACTTTCGAACATTCGGAGAACGATAAAAGATATGGGTATGATAAAGTAATCATGCAGGCCGGTGGTATCGGCTATGGCTGCAAGACAGATAGTTTAAAAGGTCATCCTCAGCCTGGCGACAGGGTGATTGTAATGGGTGGCGATAATTACCGGATCGGAATGGGCGGAGGGGCAGTTTCTTCGGTTGCCACAGGTGAATACCACAGCGGGATTGAACTGAATGCCATACAACGTTCGAATCCTGAGATGCAGAAAAGGGTTTATAACGCTATTCGTGCTATGGCCGAAAGCACTGACAATCCGATAATTTCGGTACACGATCATGGTGCAGGAGGACATTTGAATTCACTCTCCGAACTGGCTGAAGAACAGGGAGGTACAATTGACCTTAGCAAATTACCGGTTGGCGATTCAACTTTATCATTTAAGGAAATAGTTGGTAACGAATCACAGGAACGCATGGGACTGGTGCTGCATGCCGGTGATGTTGAAAAAATGCAAAGGGTTGCCGAACGCGAGCGGGCACCGTTTTATAATGTGGGCAAGATTACCGGCGATATGAACTTCTCATTTGTAGATTCAAAAACCGGCGAGGCACCTATAAATATGCCGCTCGAAAACTTTTTCGGGAAACCACCGCGAACTGTTATGCAGGATGAAACTGTAGTGTCTGCTTTTCAACAACCTGAATACGATCCGTCACAACTAACATATTATGTTGAACAGGTTTTGCAGCTCGAAGCTGTTGCCTGTAAGGACTGGCTCACCAACAAAGTGGATCGTTCGGTTACCGGGCGCATTGCGCATCAGCAAACTGCCGGTCCGCTTCAGCTTCCGTTAAATAACCTGGGTGTAGTAGCGCTTGATTATCAGGGTTTAAAAGGCATTGCGACTTCTATCGGTCATTCACCTGTTGCTGGATTAATTGATCCGGAAGCAGGTTCAGTACTTTCGGTTGCCGAAGCACTTACCAACCTGGTTTGGGCGCCTATCGAACAGGGTCTTGGCGGTGTTTCGCTCAGTGCCAACTGGATGTGGCCCTGCCGCAACGAAGGCGAGGATGCACGATTGTACAAAGCGGTAAAAGCGGTCAGTGATTTGGCCATTGAGTTGGGCATTAATATCCCGACCGGCAAAGATTCACTTTCGATGACTCAGAAATACCCGGGTGGCGATACAGTAATGGCACCCGGCACAGTAATTATTTCCACTGTTGGTGAAGTAACGGATATCCGGAAAGTAGTAAGCCCGGTTTTAAAGGAAAGCTTTACCTCCTCGCTGGTATATATCGATTTCTCGAAAAGTGATTTCAACATTGGCGGAAGCTCATTTGCACAAGCTTTAAATAAATTAGGCGGCAGTACTCCCGAAATAAAAGATGCCGCTTATTTCCGTTTATGTTTTGATGCTGTCCAGGAACTTATCCATAAAGATATGATCCTTGCCGGGCATGATATTTCGGCCGGCGGACTAATCACTACATTGCTCGAAATGGCTTTCAGTCATAATTCGATTGCAATGGATCTGAATCTGGACGAATTAGGTGAAAATGATATTATCAGGTTGCTTTTCAGCGAAAAACCAGGCATTGTTATCCAGGTTAACGATCTCGATTTTGTAAGTATCTACCTGCACGAAAAAGGAATTAATTACAGTGTGATTGGCAAACCAATTTCCGGTAACACTTTGAAAATTTCACATCAACAAAAAGAATATTCTTTCGATATTCATGCCTGCCGCGATAAATGGTTCCGTACTTCTTACCTGCTGGACCGTAAACAGAGCGGCGAATTAAAGGCAAAAGAGCGGTTTGACAATTACTCGGTCCAGGAACGGAAATTTGTTTTCCCAGAAATGTTTACCGGGAAATACAGGCAGTTTGGTATTGATCCCAATCGCAAAAACCGCACAGGCATAAAAGCTGCCATTATCCGCGAAAAAGGTGTTAACGGCGATCGTGAAATGGCCTGGAGCATGCACCTGGCCGGGCTGGATGTGAAAGATGTTCATATGACCGACCTGATGAGCGGGCGCGAAACACTGGAAGATATCAGGATGATTGTTTTTGTAGGCGGTTTCTCCAATTCCGATGTACTGGGTTCGGCCAAGGGTTGGGCAGGTGCTTTTAAATACAACGACAATGCACGCATTGCCCTCGAAAAATTCTATGCCCGCAAAGATACCTTAAGTCTGGGAGTTTGTAACGGCTGCCAGGTTATGATTGAGCTGGGACTGGTAAATCCGGATCATCAGCAAAAAACAAAAATGCTGCATAATGCTTCCGGCAAGTTTGAATCAAGTTTCCTTACAGTTGATATTTTAGAAAACAATTCGGTGATGCTGAAATCGCTTGAAGGAAGCAAACTCGGAGTTTGGGTTGCGCATGGCGAAGGACAGTTCAGTTTTCCATACGAAGAGGAAAAGTATAATATTGCTGCAAAATACTCCTACAGCGGGTATCCCGGAAATCCCAACGGATCGATGTACAATGCGGCCTGTATTTCGAGTGATGATGGCCGTCATTTGGTAATGATGCCGCACCTGGAACGCTCACTCCTCCCCTGGCAATGGCCGCTATATCCGGATGCACGCAAGGCAGATCAGCTTTCACCATGGATAGAAGCATTTGTGAATGCGCGGGAATGGCTGAAAGGAGAATAAATAAGAGTATAATTTCTTGAATTGAATGATAACAGCAAAGATTTTGGCAAAGGGCCGGATTACTGCTTTATTTTTTATCAAAACTATTTTCGAATTAAAGAAATTTTGTTTTCAGGTTCCAACGAAAAGGGAATGATATTTGATTTAAAAATTACATTCTGTTGCTTTAATTCTAAGGTGTTATGAGCAAGAACCAACTTTCTGTATTCTGCATTTTTAGCCTATTACTATCAGGAATAAGCCAACAGGTCTGTGGCCTAAGCCTTACAAACAAAATTGATTCCATTGCGATTGTATTCGACAGGCAACAACTCGTACTTCCCGGCGAAACGTTTACAATTGGAATTATAGCGTACAACAAAAACGGAACAGTAAGTAAAACCAGGGGAATGCCGGATGGCACAACATTCTGGTGGAATTACAAGGTTGAGGTTACCGGTGGTACTATAATAGCAGGCCGCATTTCGGTGACCGAAAAACGAGGAGTTACGGCTCCGGATGAAATCATTATCAGAGCTTATCCACGAAAGCAACCCGAACTTGCCAAACAGTTGAGCATTCCATTGAATTATGAAACGGGCATAGTTTTCAGGCCTACCAAATCATTTGACAAGTCTCCCGGAAGCGTGATCAATGGAGAACTGCTGAGAGAATTTGACAATGGCATGCAGCTTGTTTGCGGCAACCTGCGAAGTAGCAAGGAATCCAAATTATACCAGTTTACCGGATCCGGTGGGGAATGGAAAAACGGCAAATTCACTATTGAAACAGATATAACAAAAATTGATAACCACAAGATAGCGCTGATTATCAGCTCACTGCAAAATAATTCTGTGTCCGATACTTTTTCGTTTCTGCTAGACTACAAGCATGTATATGAACTATTCTTAAATGGATGGATGGGAAGATCAGCCTTCTCCGGATCAAATGGTACTAATGGCCTTACGGGATGGAATGGTGCCGATGGACAAGACGGCGAGTATGGGGACTCAGGTTCCGATGGGCCGGATATGGGCGTATGGGCCGATTTGTATTTCGATTCAATCCTGAATTGCAGCCTGCTCTATGTATTTGCACAGGATTTCAGCACTAATAAGGAATATCGTTACCTTATAAATCCTGAAGGCGGCAAATTGAAAGTATTTTCATCCGGCGGCTCGGGAGGGAACGGAGGAGATGGCGGCAACGGCGGTAACGGAGGAAATGGCTTGCCCGGAGAATTCCATACAGAGAAACACATCGAGAAAAAGATGGTAAGCCGGACAGAGAAAAAAACCGTAATGAAAAAAGTCAAAAAGACGATTACAAACAGCGAGGGCAAAGAGATTGAGATTGAAGTGGAGATACCTGTAGAGGAGGATTTCGTGATAAATGAAGAAAAAGAAATTGAGGTAACTGTAACAATACAGGATGCAGGTTCCGATGGCGGTGAAGGAGGCTGGGGCGGAGCCGGTGGCCTTGGAGGATATGGCGGATACGGTGGTAATATTACTCTTTACCTTACTAATGATGCAAAACCATACCAGTATCTGATAATTCCTGAAAGCCGGGGCGGACCAGGCGGGAAACATGGTTATGGAGGAAATGGTGGCAAGGGAGGTGCGGGAGGCATTGGCAATCCAAACGGGTACAATGGAATGGATGGATATAACGGGCCATCAGTTATTGGCTGGGCCAAAGGTGGTGACAGCGGAACTATCCAGGTTGAATCAACCGAAGAGTTTATGCTGGAATCACCTGATCCTGAATAATTTCGGGCCAGGAAATTACGTTCACCCTACAAATGACCTTTGTATCCGGATGTCCCCAAAGCCGACCGGCATTCGCCATGGAAAGGGGCGTTTGTTAATGCAAGTGAATGGCTAATTAGAAATAGGGAGTTATTTTAACAACAGTGGTTTGCCAGATTTACATATCTACGATAAGCTGTTTCCGATTTATTCATTTACTTTTTCAGTAAAATAAGAACGAATCAGTTCTCTCATCAACTTGATATTTATGGGTTTGGCTAAATAATCGGTACAGCCTGCGCTAAGGGCGTTTTCTCTTTCGCCGGCAAGTCCGAAAGCTGTTTGTGCAATAATGATCACTTTAGGATTGAATTGCCTGATCAAACGTGTAGCTTCATAACCGTCCATATCCGGCATTTTTATATCCATCAGAATCAAATCAATATCAGGGTTATTGCGGCAGGTTTCAACCGCCGATTTTCCTGTATTTTCACTAATTATTTCCCTGCATAAATTTTTGATTGCCATTTTTATCAGCAATTCTGAATTTTCGTCGTCTTCAACAAGCAATACTTTCAACCTGGAAAGCTGCTGCTCAGGAACAAAAGGTTGCTGATCAATTTGAGCAGGCATTCCGGCAGCATGTTTTACATGATAGGGTATAGTAAAATAAAATACAGAACCCTTTCCTGTTTCACTTTCAACCCTGATTTTTCCACCCAACATTTCGACATACGATTTCGAAATCGATAATCCTAGGCCTGCACCCTGGTAAGCCCTGGTGTCGGCAATATCAGCCTGTATAAACCGATCGAAAATTGCTTCCTGCCTGTCCGCTGGAATCCCTAACCCGGTATCTCTAACAAAAAATTCAAGAAAACCGTTCTTTAATACATATCCGATCTCGATACTGCCTTTGTCGCAATACTTCACTGCGTTCTTTACCAGGTTGGTAAGTATGGCATAAATTTTTTCTCTGTCGGTAACAATCACTGATGCTTTTGAGGGCAGGCCGGTTTTTACGGACAGACTTATGCCTTTATATTGAGCTTCCGGGTTGAAAAATGAGTATACCTCTTCGATCTGCGTGTTAATATTGGTAGGTGTTTCGAGTATGCTCATGAGTCCGGCTTCTATTTTCGAAATATCCACTATATCATTGATGATATTTAACATCCTGTCGCCGCTTTTCTTTATGATCTGGATATATTCCAGCTGTTTTTCGCCTGAAAGTTCAGGCTCTTTCAGCAATTCGGCAAACCCCAGGATGCCGTTCATCGGAGTGCGTATTTCATGACTCATGTTAGCAAGGAATGCCGATTTTAAACGGTCACTTTCCTCTGCCTTTTCCTTTGCTTTAACTAATTCATCTTCCGTCTTTTTGCGATCGGTAATATCGTAAGTTAACCCGTTTATCGAAATTACATTTCCGTTTTTATCGGTGTCCCAGCTAATGCGGTCCTCTACCCAACGCACTTTATCATCCTTCCTTATGATGCGAAAAGCAATAACCGCCTCTTCCCGTTTTTGCCTTGCATTTGCCAATTCCGTAAACACTCTTTCCTTATCATCGGGATGAATTGTATTTTCCCACGAAACTGAGCCATTCAGCCATTCATCAACCGTATATCCATAAATATCTTCAATAGCTCTGTTAACATACGTTGCTTTTAACGATATAGGTTCGGCACGGTACATCAGTTCGCTCAGGCTCTCGGATAAATTCCTGTACTTTTCTTCGGATTCCTTCAGTACCGTCTCTGCATACTTACGTTCTGTGACGTCGCGCATTATTCCCTCGTGATAAAGCACGTTCTCGTTTTCGTCTGTGTTATACCAGCCATGATCCTCAACCCATATCTCGGATCCATCCTTTTTTTTCAACCTGTAGATGCCGACTTCTTCCTGTTTTTCCTGCAATACAACACTTTCGCGATCCTCCGGATCAAAATACAACTCTGCTTTGATATCAATCGCCATAAGTTCCTCCCGGCTGTCGTATCCCAGCATTTTCACCATGGCTGGATTTACTTCTACAAATCTTCCCTCGTGCGTGCTTTTGTAAACACCGTCGGGCAGCACTTCGACCAGGTTCCGGTAAAGCGCTTCACTTTCTTTCAAGGCTTCATCAGCTTGTTTGCGTTCGGTAATATCCTCGTGCTGTACAATTACATGACTGATTTTTTGATTTTCGTCAAATATAGAGTATGCCCAGTTTTTATACCACCGCTTCTTTCTCTCTTTCACTGTAATATTCTGAGAATCGGCTGCAACCCCGATGTCAAAAAACACTTCCCAATCTGCAGTTTTGCCTTCATAAAATACTTTTTCCAGATATGGGACCACTCCATTGCGGATTATGGATTCATCTTTAAAAATATTATACAACTTACCCTCAATGTATTGAGGTTCAACCCCGAACAGTTGGCTTAATTTTGGATTTATCCTTTCGCACCAACCCTCTTTGTCGAGTATCTGTGTACTCATGGAAGATTGTATAAACAATTGTTCGAAAAAATATTTTTGCAGTGCCAACTCTTCCTCAGCATTTTTGCGGTCGGTTATATTTCGGATAATTCCCAGGATGTATATAACTTTTTGGATTTCAATCACTTCGCCCGAAATCAGGCCCGTAAGAATTTTACCGGATTTGGTCCGGAAACTGGTTTCAAAATTTGTAACCCGGCGGTTTGTCATCAGTTGTTCAATATACCTTAAACGATCTGATGGATTTAGCCAGAAATTAAGCAGAATGGTAGATTGTTCCAAAATCTCTTCGCGGGAATATTCAATAAGATCACAGCCATTATCATTAATTTCGATTATAGCTCCGTCGGAAAGACGGGTGAGAACTACGACATCAGGATTTGATCTGAATAGTTTGGCAAATTTTTCCTCTGATATTAAAATTTTTTCTTCCGCTTTCTTACGGTCAGTATTATCAAAAGCAGTACCCCGGGTACCTGTAATATTCCCGCTTTTATCCGCTATGTATTTAGCATTAAAAATTAAGTGAATATCATTGCCATCTTTACCCTGGTGGATAGTTTCGAATCCTTTAACCGTGTTCCCCTCCATAAGTTTTGAAAACTCAATCAAATCCTTAGCTGCCTGTTCAGGTGTTTGAAAATCAGTAAATTTTTTGCCAAGCATTTCTTCTGTTGTATATCCGAATACATCCTCCCATGCAGGATTCAGATATATATACCGGCCTTCATCATCACAAACCCATATCAAATCCTGGGATGTTTCAACCAAATCACGGTAAAGTGCCTGGCTTTCATAGAGTTCCAATTCATGCTCTTTCCTTTCGGTGATATCATGCGCGATCCCGAAAATCTGGCCTTCCCTGAGGGGAACAGTATTTAAAGTTGCAGTCCGGATGGTACCATCGGTCCTTACATATTCAACTTCGCCCATATCGTTCGATGTGGTAGAACCGCGCAGTGCTTCAAGCCGGCTCAACGCCCCTTTAGGTGCAACTTCCAATACACTTGCTCTCTTTAGTTCATCCAGGGATTTCCCGGTAATAATTTCGGCAGATTTATTAGCATCGAGGTATTTACCGGTATTAATATCCAAAAGGAAAATAGCATCGTTGGATTGCTCGAATAATGTACGGTATCTTTCTTCACTTGCCAAAAGTGTTTCTTCAACTTTTCTGCGTTCCGAAATGTCATGAATAAGGACATGAAGTGCATTCCGGTTCTGGTATACCACAGAGTATAATACAATTTCAACATGGATAATTTCACCATTTTTCTTCTTGTGCCTCCATATTCCGGCCATGTTATAGTCCGAACTGATCTTTTCCATGTAGGATTTAACAGCAGGCTTGTCTTCAGGCGGGCGGATATCATTTATGGTCATAGCCAGGAATTCATCTCTTGAAAAACCATAATGATTAATTGCGGCCTGGTTAACATCAAGAAATTCAAGGGTTTCGATGTCAACAATCCACATGGGCTGTGGATTGTTGGCAAACAGTAAATGATATTTCTCCTCACTTTTCCGTGCCAGTTCATTCGCTGTTTCGTGCTCTGCAACGTGTTTTTTCAATAACCAGTTCGTATAAGCCTTTTCAGAAATTTCGTTTGCCATTTCAAAAAGCATCTTCGACACCTTTACAAACTGCCCTTCGGACATAACGGGGAGTTCGTGAAAGGCTTTCAACAGATCTTCTCTGTCGACCCCAATTTCGTCGGCAATTTTCAATATCTGGTTTTCATCAGTACTTTCATCCCTGACCTGCCCGATAATCCAGTTGGCAATATGAATATCGCCGACAGTGATAGGGGCAGCGGCATCCCATAAACCTTCAATGTGGCAAGGCTGCAAAACTGGTCCGGATTTATTCCCGTTGTTAAAAAGAAATTCTGATTCAAAACAGCTAACCATCCCATTTGAAGACTTGCAGATTTTTCCAGAGCATAGCCTTTGAAAGTTACTTGGAGTGGTGATCGGTGTCTTGTCAAGGGTTGTTATGACAGACGCTACCCCCGTGGCATCCGAAAAAGCATCCTGCACCCGTTGAATATCCTCAAGAACGAATATATCACTGAACTTTACACCTGGGTTGCCGTCATTTTCCGGAAAAGGTTTGATCGAATTTTTACTCATATTCCACATTTTTTATTCCTGCAATAAATCACTGTAATCGTGCTGTTTACTGAAATATTTTAATATTTTATTAGCCTGATTTAGGGGCAATTATTACTTCACTGAATAGTGTTTATGCAGTGTAAGCATTCAAAACTGCTGATCTTTGAAATGACAGATATCACTAACAACCCTGTTTCTGTCCGTCAGCATAGCAACTAAACTATTATTGATCAAATAGAACAGCGAAAGCTGTAAAAGTGTTTACTGTTTTCATGTCCCAATACTATATTTAAATGGATAAACAGGAAACAGCTTTTTTCAAAAATAATACAAATATTCCGGAAAATATCATTTCGGGAAATATTAAAGACTGAATAAACAGAAATACCCTTTCGCACAAATAACCGGATCGGGAAAAAGATGGTTAGCCGGATGGAGAAAAAGCCCGTGATGAAAAAAGTTAAAAAGAATGGCTGAAGAGAAACGGGAAGTAAAGGCATGTTATACCTAATTCCCGTATAGGTGCGAATCTTTCTTTTCGCGTGCAGCAGTATCTTTTGTGAGCAAAAAACACAGGCACGCCTCTGCAATTAAGTTGCCGGCCAACAAGGATTCTGTAAATAACGATTCACAATTAGCAAAAAAAAACAGTGTTTTTGTAGGCATTGAACAAATTACCATGCCCCGGAGGCAGTTTACATCTATACTTTGAAAGCGTGAAGTCTTTTAAAAAGCTGATTACATGCAACTTATCAGGCTAATTGTGCGTATTGCTATTCACATCCGAATGTTTATAAAAATATAATAGTATAAAAAATTGTATGAAATATTTATGGGTTAATATTGTATTTTAATGCCTGTTTAACCCTCTGTAAATCAACCCCATTTAACTCCAACTAAATCTATGAAAAAACAATTACTTCCATTGCTGATAGCCGGCGTGGTATTTTTATCAGTTTTCAACTCCTGTACTAAACTGGAGAACGACGATGTTCAGGCAACCCATGACAAAACCAGTGTTGGCAGCGACTTCAAAGCTGGAACAGTGAATCTAAATGAAGGGTTCGAAAATGCCTCAAAAACAGCTTATGCTGCTGCAACAGTAAGCCTCTCATCAGGAAACTGGTATTTTAATGACGCCTTAATCGGGAATACAACTTCCGATCGCAAAACCGGATCTAACTCAGCACGTATCAGGAATATTGGTACTGTTACCATGCAATTTAACCTGGCCAACGGAGCCAGCACGGTGCAGGTAAAACATGCATTATATGGAACTGATGCAAGCAGTACATGGGAATTATGGAAGTCAGTCAACAGCGGTTCTGCCTGGACAAAAGTGGGCAGTACT
>JBBQSY010000047.1:0-26040 GCA_038213495.1 Bacteroidales bacterium | reverse complement strand
ATAATTTAAAACCTACAGTCGGTATCTTTGTTGTGTTATAAAGACAACACTTTGAATCAAGACAATATTGTAAAGCATGTATTTCCGGTTACCGGCATGGCATGCGCCGCCTGTGCCGGCAGCGTCGAAAGCATGATTGCTTCACTGCCGGGCGTTTTCAATGCTTCGGTAAATTATGCCGGGGCAAGTGTGCATGTAGCCTACGATCCTGAAACTGTAACGCCTGCCGATTTCATCAAAGCAGTTGAAGACATTGGGTATGGGTTGATTATTGACGAGGAAAACCTGGATGAAAAACTCGCTGATATTGAATTTAAGCATTACCATGTGCTTAAACAAAAACTTTGGGTGGCTGGCATTTTTACCCTGCCGGTATTTATGCTGTCCATGTTCCATATCTTCCACCTTGAATACAAGAACTGGATACTGCTGGCCCTGTCAATACCTGTAATTATTTTTTCGGGTTCCGAATTCTATCTCAATGCGTGGAAACAGGCGCGGCACCGCATGGTGAATATGGATACGCTGGTGGCGCTCAGCACAGGCATTGCATTTATTTTTAGTGTATTGAACACAATTTTTCCTGGTATTTTTATTCGTGCCGGACTGGAGCCTCATGTCTATTTTGAATCTGCCACAGTTATCATTGCATTTATTCTTACAGGGAAATTCCTCGAAGAACGTTCAAAAAGCAAAGCCTCATCCGTGATCCGCGGCCTGATGGGATTACAGCCTAAAACCCTGACTGTAGTGCGCGACGAAACTGAAATGGAGTTGTCTTTATCCATGGTTTCGCCCGGCGATAAGGTAATGATCCGCCCCGGCGACCGTATCCCGGTTGATGGTGTGGTAATAAGCGGGGATTCGTATATGGATGAAAGCATGATTACGGGTGAGCCTCTGCCTGTGTACAAAACCTCCGGAGCAAACGTATTTGCGGGAACGCAGAACCAGAACGGAAACCTGCTGATCACCGCTTCAAAAACCGGCAAAAACACCTTACTGGCAGGCATCATAGCCATGGTTCAGGAAGCACAGTCGGCCAAACCTCCCATTCAGAAACTGGCTGATAAAATAGCTTCTGTTTTTGTGCCCGTGGTATTGGGTATTGCTGCCATCACATTCAGTATCTGGTGGGTATTCGGTCCCCAGCCTTCGGCAACTTTCGCTTTCCTTACAACCATAAGTGTACTGATTATTGCCTGTCCCTGTGCACTGGGACTTGCCACGCCTACGGCACTTATGGCCGGAATTGGAAGAGGCGCCACGCAGGGAATCCTGATACGAAATGCATCGGCCCTCGAAACATCCCTCAAAATAAATGCAGTTATTTTTGATAAAACCGGGACGCTAACAACCGGGAAACCCATAGTAACCAAAAGCACCTGGTTCAGCGAGAAGGATGAACTCAAACGGGTTTTGTACTCGCTCGAAAAACGCTCGGGGCATCCCCTGGCGTATGCCATTGCGGCTCTTTTTGAGGGCATGCAGGCGATGGATATCGAAAACTTTGAAGATATCCCCGGAAAGGGTGTTAAAGGCAGTTGCCTGAACAAAGCATGCCTTGTGGGGAACAAAGCCCTGATGGACGAAAACGGAATTCTTATTCCCGGTGAAACCGGAGAAGAAAACTCGGTTTTTTTCTCATTCAACAACGAATTGATAGCCGGTTTTTCCGTTGAGGATACATTAAGGGAAAACGCGCTTGAAGCAGTTAATAATCTGAAAAGAGAAGGAATAGAGGTCTTTATGCTTACCGGCGACAAGGAAGCTGCTGCCTCCGTAATGGCTGAAAAAACAGGTATAGTAAACTATTTTGCAGGAGTACTTCCGGCGGATAAAAACCATTTTGTGAAAGAACTCAGACAAAAAGGCTATAAAGTTGCCATGGTGGGTGATGGTATAAATGATTCGGCAGCTATGGCTGAAGCGGACCTTGGAATCGCCATGTCAACAGGATCGGACATCGCTATCGACAGTGCCGGCATCATCCTTATGCAGGGAGACCTGCGGGCCGTAGCACAGGCTATCCGCCTGTCGAAAGCGACTGTTAAGATCATCCGTCAGAATTTTTTCTGGGCATTTTTTTACAACATCATTGCAATTCCTATCGCGGCCGGCGCCCTGTATCCTTCCACGGGATTCCTGCTCAGCCCCATGATTGCCGGGGCAGCTATGGCAATGAGTTCGGTAACTGTTGTGATGAACAGCTTAAGGCTGAAAAGGATTGATATTGGCAGTTAACGGGTTGGAGGAAAAGGTTACATGGTCACACAGTAGTCATACGATAGTCATACGATGGTCATACAATAATCAAACAATGGTCATACAATAGTCAAACAATGGTCATACAATGGTCATACGATGGTCAAACAATGGTCATTCTATAGTCAAACATTGGTCATACGATTGAAACGCTGAAACCCTGAAACTTTGAAACACTGAAACTTTGAAACACTGAAACCTGAAACTCTAAAACTCTTCAAACCCTTCAAACCCTTCAAACCCTTCAAACCCTTCAACCCTTCAAACCCTGAAACAAATTACATGAGCAGTCATAATCACACGCACGACCACAAAGCCGAAGCCAATCTGAAAATGGCTTTCTGGCTGAATGCCGTATTTGCTTTAGTCGAAATTGTCGGAGGTATTTTAACAAACAGTATTGCCATTTTATCCGATGCCTTTCACGACCTGGGCGATTCAGTTGCTTTGGGACTGGCATGGTATTTTCAGCGGTTTTCGGCAAAACAAAGGGATGACATTTATACCTATGGATATAAAAGGTATTCGCTGGTTGGCGCAGCTCTGAGTGCCATTATATTGCTGGTCGGTTCCGTGATTATTATCTTTAAAGCAGTTCCGCGACTTATCAGTCCTGAGCCTGTCCATACGCAGGGTATGATGTATTTGGCTTTTGCTGGTATATTTATCAACGGGCTTGCCATGTTGAGGTTGAATAAAGGCAAGACACAAAACGAAAAAGTTATTTCTATTCACCTGCTCGAGGATGTACTCGGATGGGTAGCTGTGTTAATTGCCAGCATTGTTATGAAATTTTACGATGTGCCTATCCTCGATCCGCTTCTCTCATTGCTCATTACTGCTTTTATATTATACAGGGTTTTTGGCAGTATGCGCCAGACTTTCCGTATTTTTATGCAAGCAACACCATCAGACGAACAGGTGGATTATTTCCGCACAAACCTGGCTGCAATAAACGGGGTTCTTGATATACACGATATGCATTTCTGGACCATGGACGGATCATATAATATTGCATCGCTGCATGTTAGCGTCGATCCGGAAATGACTGTTTCCGAAACTGAAACCATTAAGTCAGCGATTCACACTTTTCTGGAGCATGAAGGATTCACCCATACGACCATCGAAATAGAACCGGGTGGAAAACTTTGTGAGTTGCATGATTGTTAAATAAAAATAAGAAGAATACAAAAACTATTTAAACATCAATTACTTTTGCTCACTTAAATAACTTTGAAAATAAATGGGAACACTACGTTTTAAAACAAGCCTTAAATGCGGCGGATGTGTGAAAGCTATTACTCCGGGTCTCGAAAGTCTTCATACAATTGAAAAATGGACCGTCGATCTTGAAAGCCCTGATAAAGTGCTTGAAGTTGAAGCTTCAGAAGATATTTCGGACAGCGTAATGGATAGCGTAAAAAAGGCCGGCTATGTTATAAGTCGGCTGTGAAAAATATTTAAACTCTTTGTACTGATTTAGTAAGAGGGGCGATTGGGCGAAGGGCGACAAGTAGATTCCGAGACAAGGCTATCGACGGTCGTTCTGAATCTGATGTCGTGATAAAATTGAGAATGATGTCGGAAAATTCTCCCCTTTTTTCAAGGGGAGATGTCCGAAGGACAGAGGGGCAAAAAAAATCCAGGAAGATGAACTGAGTCTTTAAAACATAAAGGCCTGATATTTCTGATATACTTGTGTTACAGAACAAACCAAAGTGTTTTTTTTGAAAAACTCAAAATTACCCTACTCTTTTTGCAACAACATCCCAATCCACAAGTTGCCAGAAAGCATTAACATAATCCGGACGGCGGTTCTGGTAATCGAGATAATAGGCGTGTTCCCACACATCGCATGTAAGAATTGGCTTTAAGCCATCGCGCATTGGATTGGCAGCATTTCCGGTAGATACAACTGCAAGTTTTCCATCGCTGTTCTGAACCAGCCACGCCCAGCCTGAACCAAACTGGTTTGCGGCTGCCTCGTTGAATTTGGCTACGAAAGTTTCGAAAGAGCCAAAATCGCGGTTGATCATTTCGAGAAGTTTGCCTGTTGGTGCCGTTCCCCGGCGGGCCGAAAAACCTTCCCAGTAAAATGTGTGGTTCCACACCTGTGCCGCATTGTTGAAAATTCCACCTTCGGCTTTCATAATAATTGATTCGATGGGTGAATTTTCGTAATCGGTACCCGGTATCAGGCTGTTAAGTTTATTAACATATGCCTGGTGATGCTTGCCATAATGAAATTCGATGGTACGTGCGCTGATAACAGGCTCCAGAGCGTCGGGCGCAAATGGTAAGGATGGAAGTTGAAATGTCATGACTTTAAGTTTTAAATTGTTTAAATTTTGTAGGACTGAGAATATTTTAGAAAAATCAGGTGGTCATTCAATAGTCATACGGTGGTCATTCAATTGTTATACAGTGGTCATTCAATTGCTAAAGGGGGCTTAGTAGTTCAAGGTTCAATGCTTCGCGTTCAATGCTTCAAGTTCAATGCTTCGCGTTCAATGCTTCGCGTTAAATGCTTCGCGTTAAATGATCGCGTTAAATGCTTCGCGTTAAATGCTCGCGTTCAATGCTTCGCGTTAAATGCTTCGCGTTCAATGCTTCGCGTTCAATGCACGCGTTCAATGCTCGCGTTCAATGCTTCGCGTTAAAAGGTTCAATGCTTCGCGGTCCAAATTCGTGTAGTCGTGCTGTCGTGTAGTCGTGCTGTCGTGTAGTCGTGTAATCGTGCTGTCGTGTAATCGTGTAATCGTGCAGTCGTGCAGTCCCCGCTTCTCGGGGCAGGCAGTGCAATCGTCATTTGTCCTCGTCATTCGTAAATCGTAAATCGTCATTCGTAAATCGTCATTCGTAAATCGTCATTCGTAAATCGTCATTCGTAAATTATCTTTCATTCCGAAATCCGAAATTAATACTTTTTATCGCATAAAACTAGTGGGATACTTCGATTTATTTCCTTTCTCATCTTCCAGCGAAAGCGTAAACGTATTTTTACCTGGTTTGGCAACTTTATCGAAATTATACACCATCAGTTTATTCTTAGGATCCCATTCCACCAGAACCCACTGCCCGTTTACTTCACCTTTGTAACTACTGATTCCGGAAAAATTATCGGACACCGTAAACCTGAGGCTGATTTTGCTCTTGCTGTTTGTGGCTGATGGACTGATAACAGGCGCAACAGTATCAAGCACTATTGCGTATCCATCGAAAATATTCGTCGAGGCGGAAACGAACCCGTTTTCGAAACTACCGCCTGCCGGGCTCCGCCTACCTTTCCTGTCGATTCTTACCAGCAAGGCTTTTGATCGAAGGTTCGGTGGTACATCCGTTGCTTTTATTGATACTTTTATCCTGCTTTGAAGCGGAACTTCGGCATCGTGCAGATAATGAATATCGGAAAACATCCCGCTTTTCCCAGGTGATTTCAGATACCTGAAAAACAGGTCATCATAAAGACAGCCGGCCGGTATTTCAACTTTAATGTCCTTATCCTCAAATTTATTGTTTTTATTGTATCTGAAAAATAAGGTTGTATCCGCGACTGTTTTAGCAGGCACCTGTACAAAACCCTCAGGCTTCAGCTGCTTTATCCAAAACCTTAGCTCCACCTTATTTCCTGCGGCGTCGGCCACCTGAACCAATATTTCGTGTGACTTACTGTCTTTTAATGTAATAATTCCATTAGAAGCATCCGGCCTGAAGAAACTCAATTGATTTCCTGGGAGTTTTTTTGATTTCACAATCCTGTTACCCAAGGTATAACTGGCCGCATAATCGATGGATGCATTCACGTAACGGCTTTCCGAAAACGAAAAACTATCACATACCATCGAAAAAAATTCCGACTGATCCATAAACATTTTCATACTGTAAAATCCATTACGGTTGCTCTGGCTCTGATTAAAATCGAATGCCTGGGCACCAATACTAACTGAACCCCAAACCGAGATGGTATCTTTAGCAGCAAGGCGATATTCCCTGTTTCCGCTTTTCTTCAAGTTAAACCTAACGGCATCATTTGCAGATCCTATAAAACTACTATCGTTTTCAGGATAAATTTTGATAAAATCAATATAGGGCGGGTAATTGTCAGTAATATCAAAACCAAAAAGCAAGGGGTTTATAACGCGTTCGGTTTTTGTGTTACGAAGTTCGAAATGCAGGTGTGGACCGCCCGAAGACCCGGAATTACCGGCATACCCGATAAGTTGCCCTTTCTTTACAGAAAATGACTCTTTTTTGTTTGATGGGAATAAATCCACTTCAAAATTTTTTAACCTGTATTGATTGGACCGTACGTAACCCGTAATGGTATCATTATAAGCCTTAAGGTGTCCATATACCGAAGTAAAGCCATTCGGATGGTCGATGTATAATGCATTGCCAAATCCTACAGGCGAAACTTTTATACGTGAAACTACTCCATCCGCCACTGCATACACCGGCAATCCTTCGCGTTGCTGAATCTGCAGATCGAGTCCGGAATGCAGGTGGTTAGGACGTACCTCGGAAAATGATCCTGTTATCGACAAGCCTATCTTGATCGGTGAGGAAAAATAGCCCTGCGGAATGTAAATTTGTGCATCCAGCTTTGCTAAAGGTATGACTATCAATATTAAAAGTAAAATGATTGCGTTAATTTTCATTTTACAAACTTACGATTTTGAAACGGGATATGCCAGCTAGGGAGATAATAAAGTATCCAATAATATGGGAGTGCCTGTAATACCTGGAGTTGAATTAATTATCGGAAACGTTTACCAATATGTCGGTTTTTAAAATCCAACAAACTTTTGAAACGTAATTCCTTTGAACAATTGACCATTTGAACATTTGAACAATTGAACAATTGAACGCGAAGCATTGAACCCTTGAACGCGAAGCATTGAACATTTGATCCTTATGCCCGGGACTTCTCCCTCAGAAAAACAATCCTCTGAACCACAATCATATATACCGCAACACACATAACACCGGCACCCGAAACTATAAACATGGTTTTCATTCCGAACGAGTACCAGATCAATCCGGCCAGGCTGCTGGCCAGCATAGTGAAAATACTGGCAAAACTGGTATAAAACCCAATGGCAGTAGCCGTTTTATCCTTTTCGGCAATGTTGCTGATGAGTGCTTTCGAAACGCCTTCGGTAGTGGCAGCATAAAGGGCATAAAAGCCGAACAAAACAATAAACTGCCAGGTAAGCAGGGCAAAACCCATAAACAGGTATACCACTGCAAATACAAATAGCCCCAGGATAAGCGTGCGCGCCAGTCCGAATTTATCAGCTAATATCCCGACAGGGAACGAAAGCAGAGCATAGACGAGGTTATAGAAAATATAGACTGCTATCATATAGGTATCCGTAAATCCTTTGCTTTTAATTGACAGCAATAGAAATGCATCGGAACTGTTAAACAGGGTGAAAGCCAGTAAACCTACCACAAGCAGCTTAAAATGTTTTGTCGACTGTTTCCAGTATAATAGGAAAGAGAAAAATCCGGGTGATTTCTTTTCGGAAACACTTTTTTGTTTGTCTTTTAATAAGAAGGTCAGCAAAATAGCTATAATCCCGGGAATAACTGCTATGATAAAAAGCAACCTGTATTGACCGGGGAAAAAATAAAGATATACTAAAGCTGCAAAGGGACCTGCAGCAGCGCCGGCGGTATCCAGTGCCCTGTGAAAACCGAATACTTTTCCTTTATTTTCTTTCGTGGATTCGTCGCTGAGCATGGCATCGCGGGCTCCTGTCCGCACTCCTTTTCCCAGCCTGTCGAGTGTGCGGGCAAAAAATATCCACAATGGAAAAGTAAATACCGCCATCAATGGTTTTGATATTGCGCTTAACGTATATCCCCAGCGAACAAAGGGTACGCGGCTTCCCAGTTTATCCGAAAAATTGCCGAAATACCCTTTACTGAGCCCGGCGGTGGCTTCGGCCACACCCTCGAGAATACCGATCAATAAAACAGAAAAACCGATGGATTGCAAATAAACCGGCATTACCGGGTAAAGCATTTCACTGGCAATATCAGTAAAAAAACTGACAAACGAAACCAATAAAACTGTACGGGTGAGGATTGAACGCATAAGAAAATCAGGATATTAATAATGAATCAGAAAAATGCAAAAGTAATACCTTATTAATTACCCTAACGATTTGGATTTCTGAAAAAATCAATCTTATGGGAAGATCAGGCGAAAGCTACAGGAACATTTTGGAGAATAAAAGGCAATAATCAAAAATCCAAATTCAATGCAATGATAAACGATGTAACTTCATAACGTTGTAATGCTGAAACACTGAAACTCTGAATCCCGATAGCTAACGGGACTGAAACCTTGAAACATGAAACCCTTCAATCCCATCCTTATCCCGTCTGACTGATCTTTACCAGGTGATCCAAATTAAAAATTTCAAAATCGTTCCCATTAACCTGTATGATATTTTCGTCTTTAAATTCACGCAGGATCCGGATGGCGCTTTCTTTCGACATTCCTGACATATCAGCCAGGTCCTGCCTCGAAAGGGTAGTATGGAAGGGGTTAGTTTCGTACACCTTGTCTTTTAGGTACAGAAGCACATCCGCAATACGTCCCGGCATTTGCTTTTGGGTGAGGCTGATAAAAAGTTCGTAATTATAAATGGATTGTAAACTCACTTTTTTTAAAAAATCCTCTGCGAAATCGGCATTGTTTCGGATCAGTGACTTAAATGTAACCAGGTCGACCAGGCAGGCAACTGAATCCTCGATGGCCATTGCCGAAAAATGATGCATCTGATCCGAATAAATACCGGGACCAAGTATATACTCAACAGGTTTTACTATACTGAGTATCAGATTTTTGTCATTATAGCCTTCGATGTAGGTTTTCACCTTGCCTTGTGTGAGACACAGGAAGTGCATATTCGGAGTACCCTGCTTAAAAATAAGTTCGCCGGCTTTAAAATGAACTTCGATCCGCTTATCGTCAATCTGGTCAAGTTCTGTCTGGCAAAGGCAAGCGAATAGATCAGACTTGTCCTTGCATGACGTACAACCTTTTGTATATTGAGTATATTGGTTCAAGGTAGTGGTAAAAGGTTAATTGAAGTTTAATTGATACGGTAATTATATCACTGTAAGTAAACAGTAATCTGAGATGCAATACTGTTTGTATGCAAAGATAATGATATATATCATTACAGCAACTGATAAGTATCAAAATTTTATTGTCAAACAATCATATTTATAATTAACACTAATTCATCATAAAAGTATTCCTTTGTAGTGCAAAAAAATCAGTAGTTTTGTTACAATTCAAAACAATTCTTCTGTCACTAAACTTAAACCAAGCACAACTCATGAAAAAAAGACTTTTCAGATTATTATTCCTGTCGGGCACCATACTGGCACTGCTTACTGCCTGCGAATACGAATATAATACTCCGGCTCCTCCACGGCCAGTACCTCCTGCCAGTGACACAATTAGTTACTCACAGGATATACAGCCTTTCTTCACCGCAAAGTGCATATCATGCCATGGTGGAGCTATACCCCCGAACCTTAAAAGCGGGCAGTCCTATGCGGCAGTAGTTCCTGCATTTGTAACAGCCGGAAATTCTGCAACCAGTGAACTTTATATCGTATGCAAACCAGGGGGAAGCATGGCAATCCACACTTCGGCTTCTGAGCTGGATCTCCTGTACCGCTGGATATACGCAGGTGCAAAAAACGATTAAGACGGGTAATAATCAATTAAAAAGAAAATAATGAAACAGATATATAAGATACTTAGAAACAGTGCACTGACGCTTCTAACGATTGCATCAATACAAACAAAAACTTTCGCTCAGGAAGAAGCAACTGAGGAAACCACCGTGCAGGAAAAACCGGTGGAACGACCAGTGCGGGCCGCATTCGAAAGCGGATTGCTGTTCGACAATGCAACCACCACGGTGAGTCCTTCGAAAACACTTGAGTTTATCCTTCAGCACCGCTTTGGAACCACCGACAAAGGCATCCACGATTTATTCGGAATTTACGGAGCCGCGAATATCCGTTTTGGTTTGAACTATAGCATTCTCAACAATCTGAATATCGGACTCGGCACCACCAAGTACAATATGATGCAGGATTTACAACTCAAATACAGGATCATTGAGCAAACCCGTTCGAACAGCATCCCTGTAACAGTAATGTTATACGAAGTAATTGGTGTCGACGGCAGTCCCAAAACAAAATGGGATCTCACTCCTCAATCTGCTGGTACAACAAGCTATAAATTCAGCAACAGGATGTCATATTTTACGCAATTGCTTGTTTCCCGAAGGTTTAATGATCATCTTTCCTTACAGGTCGGCGGCGCGTTTACACATTACAACAGTGTTGACTCTGTGTACAACCACGACAGAATTTCAGTATCATTAGCCGGGAGGTATAAATTCTCTCCACAGGGATCATTTATTATTGCGGGTGATTTCCCTTTGGATATAACCGGAATTAAAGACTATAAGAAAGTTGATGAAACCACTGTTATTTATGATATGCCTAACCTGACGGTTGGGGTCGAGATTTCAACCAGTACCCATGTTTTCCAGATATACCTGGCTTCGGCTAAGGGAATTCTTCCGCAGGAAGATGTTATGTGGAATAAAAATGACTTTTTTAATAAAGGTATTCTAATTGGTTTTAACCTCACGCGTTTGTGGAATTTCTAATTCATAAATTCGTTAATTGGAATGCTTTTTGTAACTGAACAATTATTACTAATTAAATAAAAACATCATGAAAACTTCAATTAAATTTCTCGCAATTCTTTGCACAGCAATTATTTTTGTAACGGCCAACATGGCCATGGCTCAAAAAGCAGGTGGTCCCTGGACCGTACCCGCCAAATACAAAGCCATGAAAAGTACCGTAAAGGCAGGTGATCCTACAATCGCTTCGGTAGGTAAAGACCTGTACAACAAAAACTGTAAATCATGCCATGGCTCCAAAGGCCTTGGTGATGGCCCAAAAGCGGCTAACCTGAACATCAGCACCGGAGATTTTTCGGCAGCAAAATTCCAGGCTCAGTCTGATGGCGAACTTTATTACATGTCATTTATCGGCCGTGATGAAATGCCGAATTTCGAAAAGAAAATTCTTGACGAAGCTGACAGATGGGCTGTAATAGGTTACATCCGTACGATGAAAAAATAAACTGTAAAAAAGGGGTGTTCCGGTTGAAATCTGAACGCCCCTTTCCTTTTTTTTTGCCATATCATTTCCTTTACAATTAATTTTCCACTAATGATCTCATCATTTACACGCCCTATCCGGGAAAGTTCTGCGCAGTTCATTTTAGTAGTCGTTATGATTTTGGCGACGTGTTTTACAACCCAGGCGCAAACGGATAAAAAAACTGAAAATGCCCTGGCAAACGAGCAGTGCCTGAAATGCCACGGGCAATCAAAATACAAATACCTTAACCCTGAATCCGGCACAGAGGTTACAAAAAGAATGTATGTTGAAACAATTATTGATCGTGAACAATTTTTAGAATCGAATCACAAAACTTTTAAATGCACAGATTGCCATTCCGAAGATTACGCCACTTTTCCTCACGAAGGCAATTTACGGATGGAATCAAAATATGCCTGCATCGATTGCCACGGAGGCGATGAAAAATATGCAAAATTCAGGTTCGAGGAAATAGAAACTGAATTCCAGGCCAGTGTGCACGCCACCAAACACAGCGACGACTTTAACTGCTGGATGTGCCACAACCCTCATTCCTACCTAATAAACGTTCGTTCCGAAGAAAAAATCAAAGATATAGTGGCCTACGACAATGCTATTTGCCTGAACTGCCATGCCGATATTACAAAATACCAGATGCTTACGGATAAAGTAAATCCGAATATTCTTAAAAAACATGAATGGCTGCCCAACCAGGCATTGCATTTCAAAAATGTCCGTTGCATCGAATGCCATGCACGCACCAACGATTCTATACTCGTAGCACATAACATCCAGCCAAAATCAAAAGCTGTACATCATTGTGTCGAATGTCATTCAACCAATTCGATACTGATGGCTTCGCTATACAAATATAAAGTGCAGGAAGGCCGCAGCAAAGCTGGCTTTTACAATGGTGTAATTATGAACGAAGGTTATGTGATAGGCGCCAACCGCAATTATTACCTGGGATTGATAAGTTTGATAATGTTCGTCTGTGTTGCAGGCGGAATTCTAATTCATGCATCATTGAGAATCATAATACGCAAGAAATAATGTCAGGAAAAATATATTTGTATCCTATGTGGATAAGGTTATGGCATGCACTAAATGCCATCTTAATCTTACTTTTAATAATCAGTGGTGTAAGCATGCAGTATTCAAATCCTGCAAATCCGTTTATGCGTTTCGATTTGGCAGTTACCTTACACAATATAAGCGGTATAATATTAACGGCCAATTATTTTGTATTTCTGGCAGGTACTATTTTTACTCCTAATGGCAAATATTACAAATTGTCAATCAAAGGATTACCGGCCAGACTTATAAAACAGTTCACCTATTACACATTCGGTATTTTCAGGCATGAGAAACCACCGTTCCCTGTTACCAAGGAAAGCAAATTCAATCCTTTACAGCAATTTACGTATGTAATTGCGATGTTTATACTGGTTCCGATTGTAATTGTTACAGGCTGGGCCCTGCTTTACCCGGAATTTATACTCACAAAAATTGCAGGTGGAAGCGGACTTAGAGTCAACGACTTTATTCATGTCATTATTGGTTTCTTTGTGTCTTTCTTTATGTTTATACATATTTATTTTTGTACTATAGGAGCAACTTTTGTCAGTAACTTTAAGAGTATGATCACCGGTTTTCACGAATCACACTAAACATCTGAACTCCTTACTATTTGGCTGGTCAGGATTAACCGAATCCCAACCATCAACTAACCTAAAATAAATTAAAATGGAAAATAAGAACAAAGACGATAACAATTCACGAAGAAAATTCCTTCGGCTGGGATTGCTCGCCGGGGCCGGGACTGTTGCCGCAGGCGCCCTGATTGTCACAGGTAAAAATGCATCCGGCGAATCCGGCGAAAAAATTAAGGTCCTCACCACCTCGGGCGAAGTGATGGAAGTGGATAAAAACTTTCTCTCCCTTGCTCCCGTTGGCCGTAAGGAATCGCATGAAGGCATCCCGGGCCGTAAATTTGTGATGGTAATCGACCTTGCAAAATGTAAAAATGCACGTAAATGCGTTGAGGAATGCCAGAAAGGGCATAATTTGCCAAAGGGGCAGGAATTCATGAAGGTTTATCTTCTGCAGGACTCCGAAAAAACAGCTCCATACTGGTTCCCAAAACCATGCTATCACTGCGATAATCCCCAATGTGTAAGTGTTTGCCCTGTAGGTGCCACCTATAAACGAAGCGATGGCATTGTACTCATTGATAATGAGCGCTGTATCGGATGCAAATTCTGTATGACAGGTTGCCCGTATTCGACCCGGATATTTTCATGGAAACACGAGGATGCTTATGAAATTAATGAACCGTACTCACCTGAAAAGAGTGTTCCGGGAGTTGAAGGCACCGTGTCGAAATGCGATTTCTGCCCCGACCTTGCCCGTGAAGGCAAATTGCCTTATTGTGCCCAGGCATGCCCGATGGGAGTTATCTATTTCGGCGATATTGATGAGGACGTGGTAACAAACGGAACCGAAACCTATAAATTCAGCGAACTCATCCGCGACCGTTCGGGTTACAAATACCTTGATAACCTGGGCACACGACCCAATGTATATTATCTGCCACCTGTCGACAGGCAGTTCCCTGTAGAACGAGGACTCGATGGGCTTGATGAAGAAGTTACAAAGAGATTCGATAACACTCCCTATGTAAAATCACTTAAAAACAAGGAGGCTAAAAAATGAGCGAAGCAATAACTTCAAATAAATTACTTCAGGAGTTCGCACCCCAGATTGAGCGCACAAGCGCAGTGGGAAAACTCTGGATCGCATTTTTAACCGCTGTGGTTTTGTTGGGATTTTTTGCTCTTTACTGGCAGGTATCACGCGGACATATCGTAACCGGAATGCGCGATAATGTAGTGTGGGGAGTTTATATTGTAAACTTCATCTTTTTCATGGGAATCAGTTATGCCGGTGCTTTAATTTCGGGAACACTTCACCTGTTTCATGCTGAATGGCGTAAACCCATCATCCGGATGGCCGAGTTTATCACCATTATTTCCCTGTTAATAGGGCCAGGCTTTATTATGATGTGTATAGGCCGTCTCGACCGTCTTCCCAATCTTGTATTCTACGGACGAATTCAATCACCTATTACATGGGACGTTATTGCTATATCAACCGATATCATCGGGTGTATACTCTTCCTTTACCTCGCATTGCTGCGCGATTTAGCTAAAATGCGTGATTTCGAGGAACTTAAAGTTCCCAACTGGAAGAAAAAAATGTATAAGATCCTGGCCCTCGGGTATACCGGAACGCCGGATCAGCAAATTCGCCTGAAAAAAGCAACCGATATAATGGCAGGAATGGTTATTGCGATTGCAATTATTGTTTACTCGGTATTGGCCTGGATTTTCAGTGTTACTCTTCAACCGGGATGGCATAGCACAATCTTTGGCCCTTATTTTGTAATTGCTGCTGTCTACTCCGGAACCGGTGTTCTGATTCTGGCCATGTACTTCTTCAGAAGAATGTATCACCTCGAAGAACATATCACTGTAAAACACTTTATTAATGTTGGAGTTATCATGATGGTACTTGCCGCCTTTTTCGGATACTTTACTTTTAGCGAATACCTTACTAAATGGTACGGTTCCGAAAAAAATGACGAACAACTCATCAAAACGCTTTTCGATAACTACTACCTCCTGTTCATTCTTTCCAATTACGTTGGCGTGTTAGTGCCGTTAATTGTTATTGGATTTAAAAAACTGCGTACAATCAATAATATTACCATAGCAGGTTTTGTTGTTGTGGTTGCTCTATGGATCAACCGTTATCTCATTGTAGTTCCCACTCTTGAAACGCCTTATTTGCCAATACAGGAATCGCGGCATGCGTGGGAAATTTATTCAGCTACATGGGTCGAATGGTCTTTAACCGCCGGTGGCGTTGCCCTTTTCTGTCTGCTCTTTACGTTGGCTTCAAAAATGATACCTATCGTTCAGGTCTCGGAATTAAAGGAAGAGCCTAAAGAATCGGGTGATATATACCTGAAGTAACCGCTTCAAAATTCGATAATTTACAGACAGGATTTAAATAGAATTATATGAAAAGGATAATAACAGGAATTATACTAGCGATCATCATTACTGCTATAAGACCATTGCATGCTCAAAATAATGCCGAAGCCACCGGACCGGCAGCTACCCGGATGAGTTTTAAATGCATCAGTACTTCCGATGACAGTATCCAGTTAATAACCACTATAACTGTTCGTCGCGAAGAAGGTAGTAAGAACCTTGCCAATGCGCTTGTTTCATTCTATGCAGCCGGAAAAGATGATGATGTACAGATTGGTGAATCGAAAACCGATGTTCATGGCATTGCCAGGCTCAAAATCGCTGCACGCAATACATACCTGCGCAATGAAGAACAAATGCTGAATTTGAAATCAATGTATGCCGGTAATGAAAACTACGAAGCCTCAGAAAGTGAATTCGGACTGAAACCGGCCAAACTTAAAGTTTCATTTTATGAAGAGGATTCAATCCGGTATGTTAAAGTTGAAGGATATCAACTGAATGCTGACGGCAGTGAAACCCCCGTTTCGGGAGCTGATGTAATAGTGGCTGTCCCTAAAATGTTCAGTAACCTCAGGATCGCTGAAATTACACTTGGCGAAGATGGAACAGGTACTGCGGAATTTCCGAAAAATATTATCGGTGACTCCCTGGGAAACCTTACAGTTATTGCTTTCATTGAAGAAAATGATATTTTCGGAAATGTAAGAGCTTCAGCCGATAACAACTGGGGATTGCATAAATACCTGATCAGTCCCGATCGTCCGACCCGGGAATTGTGGACTCCCATTGCCCCTTTGTGGATGATCATTACACTTATTATTATGCTTTTGGGTGTTTGGGGCCATTATGTATATGCTATGATACAACTTTTTATGATTAACAAATCATCAAAAATACCTGAAAAGGAGAGTTAACTTCACTGGAATGCATGCAGGGATTCATGCTGAACGGTACAATCAGTTAACCGACCTCTTTAATCCTGATTTCATTTAAAGCCACCCCTCATCAGGGTGGCTTTTCTCATTCGGATCAAACCGAAAGCAGTATAGCCGGTAAAAACCAGCTTTTCTCCCGGCATGTCACTCAGGGGAAATTACAATCTGTATATCAATCAATACAATATTGATATTAATCATTTAAAAAATACGCATACATTTACGATATTAAATATATCTTTACAGATACTTATACAACATAAAACCTGATACTGGTGTCCGATAACAAAACAAGAGCATTTTATAACTGGCTCAGCCTGACGGGATTTATTGTGACTGCAAACAGCCTGATTTTAATACTGATATTATACCTTTTTTCAGTGTTGTCGGAGCATTCCGGCTCATACCTTGGACTGTACATTTACATTGTACTTCCTGCATTTCTGGTAATAGGTCTGATACTGATTCCTTTGGGAGTTTTTTTCACTATCCGGAAAAGAAAAGCTGCTGATCAAAGGGAGGAATCCTGGCCGGTAATTAATCTGAATAACCGTCAGGATTGGGCTACAGTTGTAAAAATATTCCTTATAACCACGATTTTCCTGGTGGCTTCGGCAATGGGCAGTTACCGGGCATTCCAGTACACTGAGTCTAACGAATTCTGCGGGGCACTCTGCCACCAGGTAGAGGAACCCGAATATATAACCTACCAGCATTCGGCCCATGCCAGGGTCACCTGTGTGGAGTGCCACGAAGGCAAAGGTGCCGACTGGTTTGTTAAATCAAAAATGTCAGGACTTTACCAGGTTTATTCAACACTTTTTAAAAAATATTCAAGGCCCATTACCACCCCTATTTCTAACCTGCGGCCCGAGCGCGAAACCTGCGAACGCTGTCACTGGCCCGAAAAATTTTATTCACGCAAACTTCGCAACCAAAGGTCGTACCTGGCCGACTCAGCAAATACCGAATGGAATTTGTCCCTCCTAATGAAAATTGGTCCGGAGTTTAACCCAACCAGCAATTCCGAAGGAATTCACTGGCACATCAACAAGGACTTTAAAATTGAATATATCTCCGACACCCGCAACCGCGAAAGCATTCCCTGGGTGAAACTTACTAACCTGAAAACCGGAGAGGTGAAAACTTTTACGGATGAAGAAAATCCCCTGGAACAAAAAGAGCTTGAAACTCTTGAAGTTCGCACAATGGATTGTATGGATTGTCATAACCGGGCTTCTCATCTCTTTAAATCTGCTCCGGATTATGTTGATAAAGCCTTTGTTTCCGGATTAATACCAAAAAATGTAGCCTATATTAAAAAGGCCGCTATGGAAGCATTAAAAAATCCATTTCAGGATAAAGATGTTGCCATGCGAAGCATCAGCGAAACCATACTCCGGTATTACAGAAGCGAACACCCCGAAGTGATAAAAAAGGATGAGCAGCGCGTGCGCAACGCCATTTCAGCTCTACAGGGTGAATACAATCTGAATGCCTTTCCTTATATGCGGGCTGATGCAGGCCAATTTCCCAATCACATCGGACATCTAGAAACGGAAGGTTGTTTCCGTTGTCATTCCGACAGACATAAGACTGAAAAGGGTGAAACCATTTCGAGAAATTGCGAACTTTGTCATACAATTCTCGCCCAGGGTGAAACCGGGAAAATCACCAACGCATATATCAATTCAACTCTCGAATTCGTCCATCCTACCCAAATCGGCGATAAATGGAAAACCAGTTTTTGTTCCGAATGTCACCGCAATTTATACGAATAAATTGTGGCAGTTTTCAATAGATTTACCAATAATATACGGGGTTTACAATCGAAGGATTATCAATAAATATTGATCGCTTGTCATGAAAGTTTTGCTCACCGGGAGTACGGGTTATATCGGAAAAAGATTAATGCAGCAGTTGCTTGAGCAAGGGCATGAGGTAATATGCCTGGTGAGGAACCTGGAACGGCTTTTCACATCTGAACAATCCACGGAAGGTATTCGGGGAATAGAGGCCGATCTTTTAAAATCTGTCCCTTCGTCGCTTCACACTCTGGATTTTGATGTGGCATTTTACCTGGTTCACTCCATGTCGACATCCGTCACAGAGTTCATGAATGAAGAAGCCTTGTCGGCCGGAAATTTTGCTGATTTCATAAGGCAAACCAATTGCAAACAGATTATCTACCTGAGCGGCATCTCAAATTCGGAAAAACTTTCACGGCATTTGCAGTCCCGAAGAAATGTAGAGGATATTCTGAGAAATTCAGGAAAACATCTTACCATACTCAGAGCCGGGATTATCGTGGGAAGCGGAAGTGCTTCGTTTGAGATCATCAGGGACCTGATGGAAAAAATGCCGGTTATTATCGCCCCTACCTGGGTAAAGACACTTTGCCAGCCAATTGCAATTGGCAATGTTACGAAATACCTTACAGGATGTATGCTGAATCCTGCAACCTATGATGAAACCTTTGATATAGGAGGGGCTGAAATCCTTACCTACAAACAAATGCTGCTTCAATATGCCCAGGTCAGGGGCTTAAAACGTCGTATTTTTGTATTCCCGTTCATAAGTCCCAGGATATCTTCGTACTGGCTTTATTTCGTCACTTCAACTTCCTATTACCTTGCCGTTAACCTGGTCGACAGCATGAAAGTGGAAGTGGTATGCAAGGATACACGTATAAAAGACATTCTTCACATCAAACCATTCACATATAAAGAAGCATGTACCCGGGCATTGGAGCGGATCAACCTGGATACGGTGCAATCGAGCTGGACCGATGCTGTTTCTATGAAAAATCCGGGGCGGCTCTTTCATCGACTGGATGTTCCGACTTTCGGAGTACAGCACGACAGGCGAAAAATCAGGATTGAAGGTGATCCTGAACGTATTTTGAACAAAATATTTTCGATAGGTGGTGATACGGGTTGGTACTATGCCAACTGGATATGGAAAGTTAGGGGCATGATTGATAAAATGGCGGGAGGCGTTGGCCTCAGAAGGGGAAGACGAAATGCCTCGGAACTGAATCCGGGCGATGCCCTTGATTTCTGGCGTGTTTTAATCGCCGAAAAGGAGAATATGCGTTTATTATTATTCGCCGAAATGAAAGTGCCGGGCGAAGCCTGGCTCGAATTCCGGATCGAAAAAAAATCTGACGGGTATTATCTGTTTCAAACTGCAACATTCATGCCTCACGGATTGAGCGGAAGATCATACTGGTACCTGTTGTTACCAATACACCTGGTGATGTTCAAAGGAATGATCAGGGCAATAGCAAAGTGATGACGGGGAATTAAGCCGCCAATGCAAACGAAGTGACATTTAATACAATTGACCGTTCATAACCGAAAGCTAAGAAATTATGGGAAATGCCGTTTTAATCAGCAATGTGAACTTCTGGGTACTGCTCCCGGTCCTGCTTTTCATTGTGCTGATCATTTATTTCCTGCTCAAATTTTTCTCGGTCCTCTTCGATTTTATCCAGGCCAAGGGCTGTTTAACAATTGGACTGATTGCTTTGGTCGGATTGCCCGGGATTGTTGCCCTCAGTATTATTTCCGGCCACACGGTTATAGCCACAGTTTTAATTTTATTTGCCATTGTCGGGTTAATAACCGGGTATATTGCACGCGATTCGGAAGGGAATGTCGGAAAATTCGGACTTTTTATCATGATAGTTTCCGCCATTGCCCTGATCACCGCACTGATACTTAAATACATCCTGAATGTATTTTAGCGGAAATCAGGATATCACATCTAATTATCTAGATATTTTTTGTCTCTAACAACCACAACCCGGATATTGTTAGTATCTTTGGAATGAATTTTGCAATACACTTTAACATAACCAAAATTAGTAAACATGAAAACTTCAAAACATCTAGCTGCAGTTATTTTAACAGCAATTATTTTTATTGCCGCCAACGTAGCAATGGCCCAAAAGGCAGCCGGCCCCTGGACAATCCCAGCCAAATATAAAACTATGAAGAGTACCGTTAAAGCCGGTGATGCTTCAATAAATACTGTTGGGAAAGACATGTATATGAAAAGCTGTAAATCATGCCACGGTTCAAAAGGATTGGGTGACGGAGCAAAATCTGCCAGCCTTAATACACTTATCCCTTCATTCGCTGAGAAGAAATTCAAAGCCACGTCCGATGGCGAAATGTACTTCCAGGCATTTGTTGGTCGCGACGAAATGCCCAATTTTGAAAAGAAAATCACTGACGAAGCCGACAGATGGGCAGTTATAGGATATATCAAAAGCCTGTAATCATCATTCGGTTTATAAATTAAAAAGTGTTCTTCAAAGGACACTTTTTTTTTGCCCTTTATTTTCATCCGGAAACAGACATCAGATTTCATTTCTTCCTTCAATCTTATCTTGTCAAACCAATTTTGCGGCATCATATCCTGATATCACATTCCAGCCCTTAATCTGAATAAAATCAGGTTCATTGATCAGAACTAAATAAGACTTCCCTTTGCAACCGATCAGCATAAGACAAGAATTAAACGCCTGATTCTGCCCCTATTAAGACTACTTATAAATAGCATATAGTCTTATTTTTTCTAGTATTATTAACTATTTTTGTGATTAGGATATATACAAATATCTATCTACATAATTTGGTACAATCTAATCCATCCTTACCATGAAAATGCCAAAAAATGCTTATAACTGGGTGACTATTACTGGTTTTCTATTGGCAGTAAATAGCTTTATAGTCATAATATTACTTTTTCTTTTCTCGCTGCTTTCGAATGATAACAATCCCTACATGGGATTATTCACTTTTATCGTTTCGCCGGCATTTATGGTACTTGGTCTTTTGATGATTCCAATCGGAATTCTTAACAAAAGAAGTAAAATGAAAGGACAGTTGCCAGAATCGCACAGGTGGCCGATCCTGGATATGAACGACAAAATTAACCGGACGGCGGTAATCCGGATTTCAATTATTACCCTCGTCCTGCTTGTTGCAACAGCCATGGGAAGTTACCAGGCATTTCATTATACCGAATCGGTGAGGTTTTGCGGCGAATTATGCCATAAAGTTATGGAACCGGAATACACCGCCTACCAGCATTCCTCACATGCCAATGTTAAATGCGTTGAATGCCACGTGGGTGAAGGAGCCGACTGGTATGTTAAATCAAAACTCTCTGGTCTGTACCAGGTTTATTCGGTTATTTTTAAAAAATACCCCACCCCTATTGCAACACCGATACATAACCTGCGTCCTGCCAGCGAAACCTGTGAAAGATGCCACTGGCCTGAAAAGTTTTATTCTCAGAAGCTGAGAAATTTACGTTCATATCTGGCTGATTCGGGCAACACGGAATGGAATACGTCGCTCCTTATGAAAATCGGACCGCAATACAGTGCCAAAGGTCTTTCGGAAGGAATACACTGGCATATAAATAAAGGGTACAAAATTGAGTATATTGCCGGAACAAAAGACAGGGAAAGCATTCCCTGGGTTAAACTTACCGATGTTAAAACCGGAAAAGTAAAGATATTCATGGACGAAGAAAACCCGCTCGACCAAAAAGCAATGGATACCCTTGAACACAGAACCATGGATTGCATGGACTGCCACAACCGGCCTTCGCACAAATATCTATCTGCATCTGATTATATTGACAATGCAATGGTTTCAGGATTAATTCCCAGCAATATCCCCTATATTAAAATGGCGGCCATGGAAGCACTTAAAGTATCCTATACTACCAAGGACACTGCGCACATGGATATAAAGAACACTGTAAACACGTATTATAAAGATGAACAATCCGATGCCTATTCCAAAAACTTTGACAGGATCAGCAAAGCCATAATTGCCATTGAAGGAGAATATGATAAAAATGTATTCCCGTTTATGAAAGTAGAGGCTTCAAAATATCTCGATCATATCGGGCACCTGGAATCGGATGGATGTTTCCGATGCCACTCCGACAGGCACAAAACGGCCAGCGGGGAAACAATATCCAGGAATTGTGATCTTTGTCATAATATCCTGGCACAGGGACCGACAGGCAATGTTAAGACTGTTGCGTTAGGAAATACTATGGAATTTATGCACCCGGTTGAGATCAGGGGTGCATGGAAAAAATCATTTTGCTCGGAATGCCACAGGGTGTTATACGAGTAAATATTGATCATAATCCGGCCTCTTTCCATTCCCGGTTGGAAAGCGGGTTGCCCGGATGCAATAGCAATACAGATTACTTTGTACTGCTTTTTGCAAAAAGGAAAGACAACAAAAAGCCACCTCAGCGAAAGGTGGCTTTTTTATGCATAGCAGGAAATACGATCCTGTTACCCGAAGTGATGGGAAAATGGTACAACAGGCGGATTAGTCCTGATCCGGATGAAAAACAATCTGCATCAATGCCGTACACTCAATACTTCACATATTGCTAATGCAAAACGGACGCATTCAGTTACTATTCTTTTGCGGATATTTTAAACCAAAGGCGTTTATCAATTTTCACTTTCCTCACTTTTATTCTTAAGCTTCTTCACATAATACGTTGAAATAACAATAGTTGTAATAGCAAAAACAAGGAATATAAGTATCCTGAAGATTAGATCTATTTTTGCCAGGTCAACAAGAAATAAATAGAAAGCAGCTACCAACAGGTTTCCCATGGCCATCCATCTGTATTTGATACTTTTCAAAACTATGCTTAGAACAAAGTATATGCCGGCAATTAAAAGCCATGAAACAGTAATAAATTGGCCTGGCAAACCAAAGTAGGTTGCATATAAAAGCGAGAAAAACAGCGTAAACAGGTAAATATTACGGATAAATTCAGTTTTTATATTTAATCTCTCTCTCTGCCAGTTGATAATCCGGGCTGATAAAAATGCGACTAAGGGAATGGTGAAATTAACCGCTGCCAATGTTCCGGAAAGATTGTAATAAACAATTGCCAGGGTAACGAGAAGAAATGTATTCATAAAAGTAATAATATACGACCTGTACCAGAGCGCTAATGCCAGAACCAGGAAACTCTGGCAGATGAGTAACAGAAAAGCTGCCGGGAAATGGTAAATACCGAAAATCGTGACACTTATTGCAACAAATCCAAACAAGGCAAACAGTGCCGGTGAGTATTTCCATGGTGAATACAACTTAAGGATAACCGAATAAGCGATGCAGAATATTGAAATCGCCGTAAAAAATTGCATATAGGCTGTTGGGAAATGAATAAATACAACAGCCAGAAGTAATGCTGAATAAGTAATGCCGGCGAGCAACAGGGCGGAAAGAACCAGATTTTCCGGAAAAGCCTCATCTGCCCGCCTGAAAGCAACCAGAGAATAAATGGCAGTAATAACCGAAAAATAAATAAATGCATAATGATAACTCAGATCGGAAGGCGTTTTAACCAGTGATACCGGATTATCGAGCAACCAGAACATATTTAATAAAAAGCCCGCACACAGAATAAAAACCATTGCTTTCCACCAGTTATACTTCCAGAATAAATACACTGCCAAACCGTTAGCTGTCAATGATATCAGAAAAAATACCAGTGAATATTCAGAAACAAATCCTGTAAACAACCCCAATATAAGCGCGACTCCTGATATGAGCTGTGATTGTTTTCTGACGGCAAAAAACATTTGCGCTCCAACTACCATCAACAGCAATACAGATGAATATACCCGGCTGCTGACCAGTTGATTGATGTTATAGTAATGCAGACGCAGAACAATATAATACATGATGATAAAACCGAAAAGGCTGAATAAGAACGACAGGTAAGAATAGCTCTTACGCAGATAATGCGATAGTACAAAAACTCCGGTCACACTTAATGTACCTGTTATCAGGGAAATAACCGGCTTACCTGCATCGTTGAAATATTGCCACAGGAAGGCTATCGCAAAAAACAATACGATATTTCCAAGCCAGGCTAAACCATATTCTCCCAGGTTTGATTCAAAGGGTGCGCTTATCGAAAATTTCAGATCGGTGAATACTGAATCATCATCTTCTGTTTCTTCTCCGCTGACAGATTGTAGCTGCATAACCTGTTCCTTGTTTGATTCCAGGACAGATATCCGATCTTCGATTGAATCCAAACGGCTTAAAATTTTTTCTAAATCCTCATTTTTAAAATCATTAGAATTCATAGTAGATTCCTCCCTATTTAAAAGTAATTATTTAAAATCAAGCACTTTGCAGAAGAATAGAAGTTGATAAATCTGCCAGTTTATCCACATGGGAGATCCGGAATTCTATTTTGAATTAGAATTGCTTATTGCAAATGATTACAAAAGTTTGTGTTCAGACAAGCATCAAACACTTTGAATTTCAGGCTCATCCTCTATTTTCTTCCAGGGAGGAAATAACCATAAAAGGAATGCTAGTATTACGAAAGGAACTATGAGCCAGAAAGCAGACATCAGATAACCTTCGGCCCCGATCAATCCGATTTTGAAATCGGTATATCCATAAAAGCTTTTCGAAAACAATTGTCCGCCGATAACAACATTCCATCGCATGAAAAATATTCCAACAAGAATCAGGGCAGGTATTACCATGTAAAGTGCTTTTCTGATCTTTTCTTTGGGTTTATAGAACTGCAGTGTTCCTAATGTAAGTAATGGAATAATAGTACCTATTAATCCCTGCATAATAAATAAAGTAAAGAAGAGTCTTCCAAACACTAAATTATGCAACACTTCGAACGATTCTTCAGCCTCGTAAATACGGTGAATCTGATCCAGTCCTTCGAGCACAAAATCAATGATCAGGATGTAAAACAAATACGAGGCAATGGTATCAAGACATGCCATATCTATTTTTACTTTCCGTACAGTTGTTATTACTATATAAACAAGCATTACCAAAGCAATACCGGAAACAATAGCTGAAAACAGGAAAATCACAGGCATAAGAACTGTTGACCACCATGGATTTGCTTTTATCGAACCAAAAATAAAGCCAACATATCCATGCAGCAAAAAGGCTGAGGGCACACCGATAATTGTAACAATATAACCGAGCCTGTCGTCGAGGGCTACTGCTTTAGGCGAAATATCGGTTGTCCAAAGCGAGAATGCACGGTAAAGGAATCGCTTGAAACCGGTTGTTTCGTTAGCCCAGATGATCATGTCGCGGCGGTAGTCGAACCATATCTCGAGCAATAATACAACCATCAGGTACCACAAATAAACAAAACCAAAAATTGCCATGGCTGAACTCAAATGAGGCGTAGTCATTATCTCATACGCTCTGAATGGTTTCCCCAAATGGCTGATGAGCGGCATGGTAGCAACCAGCATGAATGACAAGGCGGTTAGCAGCGCAATTCCATAGGTTGGCCGGAGTACGCGTATTTTAAAAATACGTTCAAGCGAAGCAAGGATAAAAGCGCCTGCCACCAGTCCGGTTATATAGGGATAAAGAACAATTAATATACTCCAGTTAAGTTCTATTTCATTTGGATAAACATATCCATCAACTTTTGAAAGAACTTCGTACAGATGTTGTAAATGTTGTGTCATATTACCTTACCTCAGAGCTTAA
>JBBQSY010000046.1:0-26089 GCA_038213495.1 Bacteroidales bacterium | reverse complement strand
CGTAACCCTTACGTCTGATGCAGGTTCAACTTATTTATGGTCGAACGGGGCAACATCTCCTTCTATTGATATTGCAATATCCGGAAGTTTTACGGTAAGAGTAACTAATTCAAACGGTTGCCAGAGTGTTCCGTCGGCCGCTACTTCTATAACGGTAAATCCTTTACCGCCGGCACCATCAATTACAGCAAGTGGTCCGGCAACTTTCTGCGAAGGCGGAAGTGTAACTTTATCATCCGGAATCGCGACTTCATACTTATGGTCGAACGGCGCAACAACTTCCAGTATCGATGTTGCTGCATCCGGAAGTTATACCGCAACAGTTACAAATATATTTGGTTGTCAAAGTGAATTATCTCCGGCTTTCGTTGTCACAGTAAATCCATTGCCTGTAACACCAACCCTTACAGCCGATGGCCCGGTAATTTTTTGTGAAGGCGGAAGCGTGACTTTAAGCTCAAGTATTGGCACCACTTACTTGTGGTCGGATGGAGCAACTACCCAGGATATCAATATTGCTCAGTCGGGCAGCTACAGTATTATGGTTACCGATGCAAACGGATGCCAGAGTGCAGCTTCGACGCCTGTAACAGTTACTGTAAATGTATTAGCACCCACTCCGGGCATAACGGCCAGCGGGGCAACCACTTTTTGTGAAGGAGGAAATGTAACCTTAACTTCTGATACAGGGTCAACGTATTTGTGGTCGAACGGAGAAACCACCCAGGCTCTGAATGCCACGGCTTCAGGAACGTATTCAGTTGAAGTTACCAATGCAAACGGATGCCGGAGTACACCATCATTAGCCAGCATAGTTGTTGTAAATCCTTTACCGGCGAAGCCAATTGTAAGCGCTTCCGGGACTACAACTTTCTGCGCCGGTGGCCAGTTGACATTAATGTCAAACTTCGAAACAGGGTATCTCTGGTCGACAGGTGCAACCACACAAAGTATAGTAATAACTGCTGCCGGATATTATTCGGTAATGGTAACCGATAGTAACGGATGTCAGAGTGCAGGTTCGGTTCCGCTGGAAGTAACTGTAAATCCACTGCCTGATATTCCGGTTATTACCGCCGGAAGCCCGACAACATTCTGTACAGGAGGGAGCGTGACACTCACATCAAGCGGAGGGACAAATTATACCTGGTCAACAGGTGCTTCTTCGCAAAGTATTGCAGTTACGAATGCAGGTAGTTACTCATTAATGGTACGCGATGACAACGGATGTCAAAGCGAAGCTTCCGCATCAACAACCATAACTGTAAATCCATTGCCTGACAAGCCAACCATTTCGGCCGATGGCCCCGTATCTTTCTGTGAAGGAGGAAATGTGACTCTAAACTCAAGTGAAGGAACAGCGTATGAATGGTCAACAGGCGGTACAACCCGACAGATTGCAATTGCCGTATCCGGTAATTATTCAGTGAGGGTGACCAATGCAAATGCCTGTCAAAGTGAGCCTTCGGATATCACTACTGTAACTGTAAATCTATTGCCGCCGCCGCCAGTAATCACTGCCAGCGGCCCGACAACTTTCTGTGAAGGCGGAAGCGTGACTTTAAACGCATCAGGAGGTGTCGGATTTAGTTGGTCAACCGGGGAAACAGATCCTTCCATAAATGTAAATACTACAGGAATTTATACAGTTATCGCTACTGATGATAAAGGATGTTCAAACACTGCCAGTGAACCCATAAGGATAATAAAAACAGAAGCTGACGCCGGAATTGGCGGTGACGTTTGCGGGCAGAGTTTTAATCTTAATGCCACTTTAAAAACGGGAACAGGCAAGTGGAACTTAATCTCTGGTGCAGGAAATGTAACTTTTGGCCCGGATGAAAACAGCCCTGCTGCCAAAGTAAATGTTAATGAATACGGGATTTATCTGTTTACCTGGGAGGTAATAAACGAAAATTGCCCGGCAAGCTCTGATATAACCGTAGTATTTCATCCTTATCCGATCGCGGATGCGGGAAAGGACCAGGTATTAAACTATACTTTTACCAGCGTCATGGATGCCAGGCTGGAATCTTCCCAAACCGGCACCTGGTCATTATTGTCTGGTTCAGGATTGGTTCAGGATATCCATTCGCCTGTGGCTTCGGTATCCGGTTTAACTGTGGGTAAAAATCTGTTTATGTGGGAAGTCAATTCAGCCGGATGCCTTGCCACTGACACAGTAAACCTTGAGGTTTACGATTTATTTGTACCCCAGGTTATTACGCCGAACGGAGATCAGAAGAACGACTTCTTCGTTATAAAAGGCCTGAAAGCGAACAGCCCGGCGGAACTGATTGTTATCGACAGATCGGGAAATGAAGTGTATCGCAACCCCGGTTATTCGAATGATTGGGACGGGAAAAGCAGTAATGGAACAGAACTTCGGGAAGACACTTATTTTTATGTATTGAAGCTTGCCAACGGCAGAGTAACAAAGGGATACCTTGTGATTAAAAGATAAAATATGCGGATAATTATCAGTATTGCGATTTTTATGTTTCCTTTTTTTGCATCGGGACAGCAGTACCTCATGTCCGATAACTCCGTGCGCGATGCTCTTACTTTGAATCCCGCCTATGCAGGTAGCCAGGAGGCACTGTGCACAACCATTCATTACCGCAATTACCTGGCCGATTTTGATGGCTCACCAAAAACATTGTCCATATCCGTGCATACTCCGCTTAAAAAGGAGAAAATAGGCCTTGGGATCACCCTCACCACCGATAAAATCGGAGTGACCGACGAAACCAATATCCTCGGAAATTATGCCTACAGGATGGATTTGGGCCGAGGCAAGCTAGCCCTGGGATTAGCATTCGGCATGACGGTAAGCACAACAGACTGGACAAAACTAGCTGCCCAGGATGCTGGGGACGATCAGCTTACTCAGAAATTTTCGACCGGAGCCAAACCCAATTTCAGCACAGGATTGTATTACACAACCCGGAATTACTTCCTCGGCTTGTCCGTACCCTTATTCTTAACCAACAAATTTGACTCATCGACGGGAAAATACAAAGTCAGCAACGATTTTTCAGATTACGATTACTTCCTGAATACCGGGTACATTATAAAGTTGGGAGAGGATATCAGGTTTTTCCCCTCATTGCTGCTTAAATACCACCAGGGAACCGGATCGGAACTGGACATTAACTTGCAGATAATCTTTAAGGAAAAAGCCTGGCTCGGAATAGGATACCGAAGCAATAAAAGCCTGGTTTTATTGTTGCAGTACCAGGTGAACAACCAGTTAAGAATTGCCTATTCGCATGATTTTCTGGTTGGAAATGCGCCTTATAAATTCAGCAGCCAGGGAATCATGCTCAATTACGTGTTTAAATACAATACCGATGTTGCCGGACCCAGGCAATTTTAAAAAAGAATGTACAGATCAGAATCCGAAGAAATGAAATATTCATTGATGCTTAAAAACATAAGGACCCTATTGATTGTGCTTGCAGTTTTGATTTACCAAAACCTGCTTGCACAAACAAAGAGCTATGATGTAGCTTTGTTGCCTTTCAGCACAGTATCAAACAATGAATTTTCGCCTGTTTATTATAAAAACGGGATCGTTTTCTGTTCAGATCTGAAAAACAATTCACTGATCACGTATAAGGATGAGCAAAAAAAGCTGCTTAACATTTTTTATGTCGCTAAAAAAAGCAATTCGCGCTGGGGCACCGTTAATTTGCTGTCTAAAGAACTTACAACCAATTACAACGAGGGACCTGTATCATTTAACGAAACCAGCGACAGCATTTATTATTGCAGGAACAACAACATCAGGGGACAACTGAGAGATGATTCAGACGCAGATAATAAACTGGGAATCTTTTCTGCTGTGTTCATCCACGGGGAATGGACTGATATCAAGCCTTTTCCTTACAATAACCCGGAGTATTCGCTTGTAACGCCTGCCATTACAGCGGATGGTAAACGTTTGTATTTCGCTTCGGATATGCCCGGAGGATACGGTGGTTCCGATCTTTATTACAGCAATTGGAAAGGCAACGCCTGGACAAAACCTGTGAATATGGGGCCGGTAATAAACACCATAGGGAATGAATCGTATCCTTTTGCCAGTAAATCGGGAAAACTCTTTTTTGCATCCGATGGGCATAATGGATTAGGAGGAAAAGATATGTTCTTTACCCAGGAAATTAACGGAAACTGGATACAACCTATACATCTCGAAGCCGACATTAACTCAGAGGCTGACGATTTTGGCCTTGTAACCGATGAAGAATCCGGAACGGGCTATTTTTCATCAAACCGGCGACAAACAGATGATATCTATAGCTTTAAAGCCAGTATGCTTCAGTTTCCGGTATGCGATACTATGGTAAAAAACACCTATTGTTTTCTGTTTTACGATGAGTTTCAGGTGAAAAAAGATACTGTCCCGGTAACATACCAATGGGATTTTGGCAACGGCATTAAAAAATACGGAACCCAGGTAAAATATTGTTTTCCCGGACCCGGAAAGTATGAAGTAAACTTAAACCTGCTTGATGCGATCAGGCCTGATTCCATTCACAGCCGGACCGCTTATAATTTTGAAATTACTGACGTGAACCAGGTTTTTATTAATTCGCATGATGTGGGAATTGTAAATGAGGCCATCCCGTTCGATGGATTAAAAACCAATCTCCCCGACTTTCGGATTTCTGACTATGTGTGGAACTTCGGCGAGGGATTTTTACTCAGGGGGCCGGTCGCTAAAAAGATATATGATAAAAAAGGCAAGTATGTAGTACAGTTGGGCCTATTGGGAAATAAAGACAGTGTCGGCAATTTTCAGAAAGTGTGTAGTTTAAAGAAGCTGAATATTTATGACGACTTCCTGGAACTGGCCATGCATAATTCGACAGAAATCAGTGAACTGGACGAATTCCGCGACTTTGGCAAACAAAATAAGTTGCGGGCGGTCACTGAAAAGCCTTTGAATAAAAAAACCGGTAACGCAGCCGTGGAGTCAAATTCCTTTGCAGCAAGGATTTACCTCATGAACAATTTATCGGAATTACAAAAGGACAAAATAGTTATTAACTTATACCGACCTTATTCAACCGGCATGGTACTGAATGAATCGGTTATTGATAATGCAACTCAGGATGTTTTAAATAAATTTATTGCGGTACTAAAACAGAGTCCTGATCTTAAGCTTGAAATCGCAGTTCATACAGGAGATAAGGGATCGACAAGGAGCAATCTAGAGATTTCAGAGAAAAAAGCTCTTGATCTGCGTTCCTATTTCAACAACCATGGAATTACCGACATGGCAATACATTGTAAGGGTTACGGAGAATCGCGCCCTGTGAATGAAAATTTAAAAGGAGATAACACTTTGAACAGAAGAATAGAATTCATATTTTCGGACAATCGTAACTAAAGAGAAAATATGTTTAAGCCTTTGTTACTTTTTTTCATCCTTCTGACCGGAGTTGCACGTGTGTTTCCACAGTCAGCACCTTCGGTTGAAGAAAATATTCCCTACCTGGTTACTTTCGGTGGTGATTCTAAATCATCGTGGGGAGATGATGACTTTTGCCAGATATTTTTTTTCAAGATTCCCGCATCACAAACCAACCCGGTCTATATCCGCTTGTACGATCCCGAAACCGGGGGTGATCTCGACGAGCCAAAAGGTGATTTTAATACCGTTGTTAGGTTCTCCATATACGGCGGTACAGGTTGCTGGTCCGACAAAGATGCACATGCAACTTCGCCCATCGGGAATTACAAAAGTGGAACTTTGCTGGCAACAAAAACTTTCGGCAATGAGCCAAAATATGATAAGAAATACTACACTTTCGGCCCATTCAACCCGTTCGAAGGGGAATATGTTGAAAAATTAGGCGGGCGGATCTTTAAAATTATTGCTCAGGGAGTTTCGGGCGACGACGGCAACCTGTACCGCTATTATTTAAGCACCAATCCCGATAAAAATATTCCCGTCGAAGGTGGCAACTTTTTCACGTACAAATACCACTTCCGGCTGCCAAACGATCAGAACCAGGTGTGCCAGATTTATCCCTATGTGGATGACAAAACGATTTCGATTGAAATTTCGAACTTCGATTGGGACAGCGACGGACCCATCAAATTAATTTCGGTAGCTAAAAATGGCGTCCAGTGCGACGTATCAGGCGAAGACAACTGGATTAAGCGAACATTCCCTATCGTTGAAGATGAAAAAAATACTAGTATTGAAGTGCAATTCGAAAAAAGTAAAAACGCCAGGATATTAAACAATAACGTGGTGGTTATGGTCCGCAATCAGTATGGCCTCTCATTACCCTTTTACGTGCTGCCAATAGGTGGTATACCTATCTATAAACCTAAAATACAAATGAGAGGGATCAAATAATGACAAGGCAACCGTCAACTTTTCTGAGGCTGCTATTTAAAAACGCTGCCTGTCTCCTATTTGTTTCGGTACTTGGAAACGCTTTTCAGGCCAGTGCTCAACAATATAATCTGCAGGAATTTTCCGACGGGCTTGCCCAGCCTTATGTTTATACGATAGTACAGGGCAACAAAGGATATTTATGGATAGGAACCGGAAACGGGTTATCACGTTTTGATGGCATTAATTTTAAAACATTTACGACCAAAGATTCCCTTGCCGATAATTTTATCACCTGCAGCTTTAAAAGCGAAAACGATTTGTGGTTTGGCCATATGAATGGCACTGTTTCGTATTACGACGGTAAATTTTTTAAAGCCCTCAGAAGTAATCATCAAATTTCGGGCATAACCGACATCGAAAAAAGTCCGAAAGGCGATGTGTGGGCAAGTAGCAGTGCAAACGGGCTGATAATGCTGAATGGAACCACGAATATTTTTCAATCCACAGGAGAGAACAATCAAATCCCTATCAATACCTTTCAGTTTTTAAATGAAAATGAAATTCTAGCCGGATCGGTCGAAGGGCTTAATTATTGCAACCTGGATAAATCGGGTCAGGTGAAATTAATCAGGCATATAAATGAAATACCTGATTCCAAAATCCAGGATATCATTAAAATGAAAAGCGGTAAAGGGTTTTATATTGCAACTGAAAACGAAGGTATTTTTCTCCTTTTGGCCGATGGCAAACAATTTAAAGTATCGAAACCTGATCTTGGAAAATACAATTCCATTTCCGGAATTCAAAGCATTTACGAGGACAGTAAATCAAATTTATGGATAAGCACCTTTGGCAGCGGGCTTATTAAACTTAAACTTTCTCCGTCCGGTAAATTGATTGAATCAAGCAGTTTCGGAACCTTAAATGGCTTTTCGACAAACAATGTAAAAACCGTTTACGAAGATCGCGAAGGCTGCATCTGGAGCGGAAATTACGGCACAGGCTTAACCCAGATTACGGAAAAATCCTTTTCGATGTATTCATTTGATAAGAAACTCTATGGCTCTGAGATATATTCCATTTATATTCATAACAACTACCGCTGGCTGGGGACTGAAAAAGGTTTGCTTAAACTAAACCATTCAACGGGGGAAATCCTTAACTTTTATTCCACAAAGCAAGGATTACCGGCTGATAAAATCACTGCCCTCTTTTCGAACCAGGATAATGAAATCTGGATTGGCACTCAAAATAACGGCCTATATCGCTTTACAACCGATAACGACAAAATGTTGCCTGTAAAACCCGGAAGCGGTATTCTCGAGAATTCCATTACTGCTATTGCCGGATACAAAAAACAGTTTTGGATAGGCACCAAAAAGGGAGCATGCAACCTTAGCCCCGATTCAGGTAAAATCCGTTGGTATACCATGGAAAACGGGGAATTGCCGCACAATTGTGTCGAACATATATTTATTGATCCAAAAGGAAAAGTATGGGTTACAACACTCAGCAATATTCTGGTTTTCATAAAGGATGGCAAGGCAGGCAAAGAAACACTAACCGCAGAAAGAGGAATTTCTTCCCTGGAATCGATTACGGGCGAAAACGATTCAACCATTTGGGTCGGATCAAACGGCAATGGGGTTTTTCGTATAAAACCAGGTTCCCTGACTAATATAACAACAACAGAAGACCTGTTTTCCGATTATTGCTATTCCCTCGTAGTCGACGACAACAAAAATGTCTGGATTGGTCACCGGGGAGGATTAAGTAAAATAAGGGCCGCCGATGCATTTGTAAAACCCATACAAAAAAGTGCCGGTATAAACAGCAGTTGTGAGTTTAATCCAAACGCCGTATTTAAGGATGAAAATAATAAAATCTGGTTTGGCACAAGCGAAGGCCTGCTGGAATATAATCCTGCAACGGAGAACCTCAAAGTCCCGCCTCCTGTGATAAACATCACCTCATGCAAGGTAAATGATGAAGAAGTTAACTTCGGGGATGGGCTCACTCTTTCCCCCGGAAATTATAAAATCAGGATCGATTTTTTGTGCATCAGCCTGCGCGAACCTAACCTGGTAAATTATGTTTATCAGTTGGAGGGTTATGATATTTCGCCCGTAAACACCAAAACTTCCAGCGTTATCTTTCCGCACCTCACTGACGGAGAATATACATTCCATCTCTGGGCTATAACCGGTGATGGTATTATGTCGAAAACACCTTTAACCATAAATATTGTCATAAATAAGCCTTTGTGGAAACAAGGGTCGTTTATCATAGGCAGTTTGCTCTTATTATTTTTCGGGATTCTGTTTTATATCAGAAGACGCGATATGAAGTACCAGGCTGAAAAAAGGATTCTTGAAATGAAGGTTCAGGAACGCACCCTCGAAATCACCAATAAAAACACCCTGCTCGAAGAAAAGCAGTATGAAATACTGACACAGAATACCGAACTTGAAAAATACAGGAATTATCTGGAAGAAATTGTTGACGAAAGAACCCGCGAATTGCTTATTGCCAAAAACAAAGCGGAGGAATCCGACAGGTTAAAATCTTCATTCCTGCATAATATCAGCCACGAAATACGCACACCGTTAAATATAATTTCCGGATTCACCACCTTGTTGGGAGATAATGATGTAGAGCAAGAAGAAAAGCAGAATTACATTAAAACGATAAACAACAATACAGAATCGCTTATTCACATACTCAACGAAATATTGGATGTATCGAAGATAGAAGCCGGGCAATTTGTGTTAACGAAAACAAAATTCAATGCGGATGAGGTAATAAGGGATCTTGAAAACCATTACCGGTCGAAAAACAGCAAAAGGATTGGAATTGAATTTGTAAATTCGGGCCAGCCTGAAGGATTGGAACTTTATCATGACAAAGAACGATTCCGGCAGATTTTCAACAACTTATTGAGTAATGCCTTTAAATTTACCGTGAAAGGTTCCATCAAATTCGGTTACACCAGGACAGGTAATTCTGTACGTTTTTTCGTTTCCGATTCGGGTATTGGAATAGACAAATCGGAGGTTGACAAAATTTTCACTCCTTTTTACAAAATTGAGGATAATCCTGATATTTTGTATGGAGGGGCCGGAATTGGCCTTACCTCATCCAAACGGCTGGTAGAACTCATGGGAGGTGCGATTAGTGTGGAATCAGTTGATAATGAAGGCTCCGTATTTTATTTTACACTGCCTGTAAATACCGAACATCCGGTTTCGAAGACCAAGGAAGGATTAAAAGTTTTTAAAAAAGGATTTCTGAAACATAAAACAATCCTTGTTGAAACAGATGAGCAACATACATTTGAACTTGTAAATAAAACACTCACCGGTTCAGGGGCCAAAATAGTACAGGTCTTCAGCGGACAAGAAATAATCGATTTTATTGAAAATGATCCGCTCAACCAAAACTGCATCATTCTGCTCGACATTAAAATGCCATATTCAGAAAGTTATAAAATCAACCACCATATAAAATCGCTTACCGGCACTGTTCCCGTAATCGCTCTGACTGCGTTTACCCAATCATCTGAGATTCAAAAAATATCCGATGAAGACTTCGACGGGTATCTGTCGAAGCCAATAAAAGCAGAGACTCTTTTAAATGTATTATTCCACTTATTTGATATTAGTTAATCTATTTTCAAAAAAATAAATATCATTTTTCTTAATAATGACAGGAGTTTCAACCTTACCTGCTGATTGAGTGTACCGGTACAAGAAATAAAATTCCTTAAATTAGTTGCAGGTTTCCAATAAAATCAGAACTTTGCTATAAGTAAGACAATGTTATCTATTTGCACTTACTATATGCTTCAGCTATTTACTGTTCATCCGGGAAACCGGTTTATTAACCCCGTTTTCACTAAAACAATCAATTTATGAAAGTCAGATTATTAGTTCTGTTGCTCGCCATTTTCCCTTTTGCAGGCATAATGGCTCAACAAGGCAACATTAAATTTACAGAATACGACCTGCCAAACGGCCTGCATGTTATTCTGCACCAGGATAATACAACTCCGATTGTTGCAGTTTCCATCCTATACCATGTAGGATCAAAAAATGAAGTTCCGGGCCGTACCGGCTTTGCACATTTTTTCGAGCACCTTATGTTCGAGGGATCTGATAATATTCCCCGCGGTGAATTTGATAAAATAACCCAGACAGCCGGAGGATACAATAATGCCAATACGTCGCAGGACCGCACCTACTATTTTGAATTATTTCCGAGCAACCAGCTCGAACTCGGCCTTTGGATTGAATCGGAAAGACTTCTGCACCTTCGTATCGACAGTATAGGTGTCGAAACTCAGCGTGCCGTTGTGAAAGAAGAGCGCAAACAACGACTTGATAACCAGCCCTATGGCACCTGGATGGAAAAAACCATGGAAAATGCGTACAAGGTTCATCCTTACAAATGGACACCCATTGGCTATCCCGAAGATCTCAGTAAAGCAACTTTGCAGGAGTTTATGGATTTTCACAGCATTTATTACGTGCCTAACAATGCAACCCTGACAATAGCCGGCGACCTGAATATTGACAGCACAAAGAAAATGATCGAAAAATATTTCGCCGATATTCCGCGGGGAACAAAGGAAATATACAGGCCATCCATTGTAGAACCTGAGAAAACTGCTGAAGTTACAGATACCGTATACGACAACATTCAACTGCCAGCCGTAATAATGTCCTATCACATTCCGGCCCAGGGAACACCTGATTCGTATGCCCTTTCGATGTTAACAACCCTGCTATCTGATGGACAAAGTTCCCGCATGTACAAAGCCATCGTCGATCAGCAGCAAAAAGCAGTGCAACTTGTGTCCTTCCCTTATGTACTCGAAGATCCGGGTTTGTTCATAATCCTGGGAATCGTTAATATGGGGGTTCCTTCAACGGACCTTGAAAAAGCAATTGATGTGGAGATTGATAAAGTAAAAAACACTGAAATACCTGATGCTGAATTTCAGAAACTCCGCAATAAAGTTGAAAATAACTTTGTGACCCGCAACAGCACTATGGCTGGTATTGCAGAAAACCTTGCCGATTATCACGTGTATTTTAACGATGCAAATCTTATTAATACCGAAATTGACCGCTACATGAAAGTAACACCCGCTGATCTTCAACGTGTTGCAAAAAAATACCTTATCCCCGCGAACAGGGTGGTTCTGACTTACTTACCGAAACCAACCGAAAAAAACTAAAGGAGGAACCAACGTATGAAAAACAAACTTATAGCAATAGTTGCAGCCTTAATGATTACCCTTCCATTAGCTGCACAGGTAAATAAAGCTAAAACAGCAAAACCCGCCGCACAACCGGTTGAAAAAGAAGTCCTCGACCGCAGCATCCAGCCAAAGCCAGGACCGGCACCTGTTATAAAAATAGGCGAATACCAGACATTTGAATTAGCCAACGGGCTTAAAGTTTTTGTGGTCGAAAACCATAAAATACCACGCCTGTCGTATTCGCTGGTGCTGGATTACGATCCGATTTTTGAAGGAGACATGGCCGGATACACCCAGTTTGCCGGTGATCTGATGCGAACCGGAACTACTACCCGTACTAAAGATCAGATCGATGAGGCGGTTGACATGATAGGCGCCAGGTTAAATACCTCTGCCGGTGGCATGAGTGCAAGCTGTCTCACCAGGCATAATGAAGTATTACTCGACATTATGTCTGACGTTCTTCTGAATGCAAAATTCAAGCCTGAAGAACTCGAAAAAATCCGCAAGCAGGCCTTGTCGGGACTGGAAGCTGATAAAAATGATCCTGCAGCAATATCACAGCACGTAAATTCAGTTATTGTGTATGGCAGTAACCATCCGTATGGCGAAAATATGACGGAAGAAACCGCTAAAAAGATAAGCCTTGAAAAGTGTGATGAATTCTACAAAACCTATTTTAAGCCTAATATTGCCTACCTGGCAATAGTTGGCGATATCTCCCTTGAGCAGGCTAAACCACTCGTCGAAAAGTATTTCGGCAGCTGGCAGCGCGGCGATGTTCCAAAAGCAAATTATCCTACACCAAAACCTCCTGCCAGAACAGTAGTTGCCATTGTCGACAGGCCAAGTGCTGTGCAGTCGACAATCAATGTAACTTACCCGGTTGACCTTAAGCCCGGTTCACCTGACGATATTAAAGCCAGGCTCACCAACAGCATCCTGGGCGGAGGAACTTTCAGGCTTTACAATAACCTGCGCGAAAAACATGGCTGGACCTACGGAGCCTATTCAAGTCTGAATTCGGATAAACTCATTGGTGAATTCAATGCATCATCCGAAGTACGTAACCTGGTGACCGACAGTTCGTTTACCGAGATCCTTGCCGAAATGAACCGTCTGCGCACAGAAACAGTGCCTGGCGATGAGCTTAATATGGTGCGGAATTATATGATGGGTAATTTCGGGCGTTCGCTCGAAAATCCTGCAACCATAGCCAACTTTGCAATCAGCACAGCCAGGTATAATCTACCTAAAGACTATTATTCCACTTACCTCACAAGGCTTGCAGCCGTTACTCCTGCTGATGTTCAGCAAACTGCACAGAAATACATACGACCCGATAATGCATACCTGTTGATGGTTGGAAAGGCTGATGAAATTGCGCCAAAACTTAAGCGATTCTCTAAAAGCGGCGAAGTGGTGTATTATGATATTGAAGGCAAAGTTTACGACCCCGATAAGAAGTTGAAACCGGCTCCAGCTGGTGTTACTGCTGACCAGGTAATAAATAATTATATCAATGCTATAGGCGGCTCAAAAAAACTCAAAAAGATTAAAGACGCCACTATTAATGCCGGGGCTACCATGCAAAACATGCCAATCTCTCTTGATATGTATTTTAAAGCTCCTGACAAAATGCTGATGCAGGTTGGCTCGGGTGCGATGGTGTTCGTTAAGCAGATTTATAATGCCGGCAAAGGTGTTGCTGAATCTCCTATGAGTGGCGAAAGCAAAGCCATTGAAGGCGATGAACTGGCAGGAATGAAAGAAGCTGCCATGATTTTTCCTGAAATGTACTATAAATCAATGGGTTATACTACCGAACTACTGGGGATCGAAGAACAAAAAGATCAGACACAACTCTATAAAGTACAGATAAACAAAGGCGGCGATAAGAAAGATATCGAATATTACGATGTTAAATCCGGCTTGAAAACCCGTGCTGAAAGCAAGGAACAAATGACTGAATATTCAGATTATAAAGCTGTTGACGGAATCATGTTCCCTTTTGGTATGACACAGAATATGGGACCACAGACAATTAATTTTGTTGTTTCAGCAGTTATACTTAACTCGAAACTTAAGGACGACTTATTCGAAATTAAATAGCAGAATTGTTGTGTGAATTTTTAAAAGGCAGGGCATTGAGTCCTGCTTTTTTTTGCCTGTACAGCCAGGGCTTGCTGAAAATGTAATATTATATTTAATTTCAGATAATTACCAATGTTAATGTTGTTGGTGAATGCAAGGAAACTTACAGGATAGTTAGATAAACCTTGCATTTGTAAATTTGACATTCCCCGTTAGGGGATACATATCAATAGAATAATCGATCGATGATGTATTATTCCCCAGAGGGGATTGACATAATATTTTAATTATTAATGCTCTATGGGCAAAATAATTTAATCATCTTCCTAATCTATTGATATAAATGCCCTACGGGCAAATGTAACCGGATGTGAGTTTTTCAGCAGAACTGAGCCAGGGCACAACTCATTTTCGAGGGCGGATTTTCAGGTGGAAAAAGCAATGACAGCAATTGACAGAACAGCCAGAACGATTCCTATCCGGTTGAAAACAGAAAGCTTTTCATTAAAAAAGAAATACCCCGCGACTGCAGCAATAAAAACCAACGCAGCATTAAATACCGGGACAAACACAGAGATTGGAAGTACATACAAGCCTTTGATGAAAAAATAAGTTGAATACCAGTTGAAGATACTCAGCAATACACCGGCAAAAATATCCCTCCAGGCGATTTTAAGCGGTCTCCGGTTCACCCGGAATATCAAAATCCCAAAGCCAATCACAAAAGAAGTAAAAAACGTAACTGTCAGAAATTGAATCGCATCACGATCAGGATAATACACACCTGATATTTTCATTAAACTGTCGTTTGCACCCGTTCCGAAAAAGATTATCGCCGGCAGGTAAAGATATTTTTTATCAAACTTTATCCCGTCCCTTTTCATATTGGTAAGGTAAAATGCAACCAATGCTGCAATAATACCAAGGATTTGTACAAAATTCAATGGTTCAGCTAACAGGAAAAAGCCTACAGCCACCGAAAGCACAATCGACATTTTACTCGAAACAACGGTCATCGCAACACCCACTCTTTGTGTGGAAACGGCAAAAAAGTAGAAGGTCAGGATAAACGCCACACCTGTAACCAAAGCCATCAAAAACCAGGGTTGATGCACCATTGAACTTACTGTAACGGCTCCCCCACTGCTGAAATACCCAAAAGCAGAAGCCATAAAGTAATTAACGGTAATGGCTGGTAAGATTTTGATCCTGAATTTGTCGAAATATTTAAATGTAAAGAAGATAAGACCCGAAAATACAAGAGCGCTGATTAGGAAAAGCATTTGTAAAAGAATAAGGCGCAAAGATAGAAATTGATTTTGTGTCTGGGATACGCTTTACATAACAATCATTTTTAAAATAATTCATTCCTTAGTGTTTCATGCGGATTATGTTACGACGAAATATCCAAATCCAGCTTGCTGTATACTTGCAAATGCCGGCCCAAACTCCCGTAACTGCATAAAGCTGTTACGATGTAACCATACAAACTCTTGGGTCTTATGAATGAACATTCCCGTTTTCTCTCTATTTTTACACCTTAAATCACCTGCATTATGAAAAATACTTTAATCCTGTTAACGATTTTTTTTATGACCCTTGCTTCATACAGCCAGCAAATGCCCAATTCGAGCCTGGGCAATCTGAAAAAAATGAAAAAGACTGACGATGGGCTGATACTGGAAACTACTTTTGGCAAAGCTCAGGTCATTGTTTATAATGCCGGAATAATCAGGGTACGGATTACGAAAGGCGAACCTGATCCTGATTTCTCATACGCTATAGTGGCAAACCCGGAGAAAACAAATTTCAAAATAACAGAAACCAAAGGAATGATAACCCTGCTTACCGATTCTGTAAAACTTGAGATTTCGACCCAGCCGGTCCGCTTTAGATTTCTGACCACTGACAACCGCCTGATTAACCAGGATGATGACGCCTTTGGCACCAATTGGGTAGGCGAAGAAGTTACAACATATAAAAAACTACAGGAAGGTGAAAAGTTTATTGGTTTGGGTGAAAAAACCGGAAACCTCGACCGGCGTGGCGAAGCACATATCAACTGGAACACGGATAATCCAGCCTACCAGGTTGATGACGATGATATTTACTCTACTTTCCCGTTTTATATCGGCATTCATCACGGCCTTACCTATGGCATTTTCTTTGACAATACATACCGCAGCAATTTCAATTTCGGTGCTTCCAACGACAGGTTTTCCTCATTCGGGGCCGACGGAGGCGATATGAATTACTATTTCATTTATGGAAAAGGTATTCCCGGCATCATCAATCAATATACGATGCTAACGGGCCGCATTCACATACCGCCGGCCTGGTCGCTTGGTTTTCAGCAATGCCGCTGGAGCTATTTCCCCGATACCGAAGTATTGAATATAGCCCGCACATTCCGGGAGAGGAAAATTCCGCTCGATGTAATGTACCTCGATATCCATTATATGGATGCCTATAAAGTATTTACATGGCATCCCGAAAGATTTTCGAAACCTGCTGAAATGCTTGGCAAACTCAAAGAGATGGGAATCCACACCACTGTAATAATTGATCCGGGCATTAAAGTGGAAAAAGGTTATAAGGCTTACGAAGAAGGAGTGAAACAGAATTATTTTATCAAATATCCTGACGGACAGGACTATACCGCCCAGGTTTGGCCGGGCTGGTGTCATTTCCCCGACTTCACCAAGCCGGTTGTACGAAAATGGTGGGGTGATAATTTTGCTCCGATGATAGGATATGGGATTGAAGGTTTCTGGACCGATATGAACGAAATTGCTTCCTGGGGCGGCGGTTTTACACCATCCATCGTTAATCTCGACTGGGAGGGCCGTTTTGCCAGCTACAGGAAAGCCAAAAATGTGTATGGCTTGCAGATGTCGCGCAGCACCTATGAGGGCACCAGGAGCCTGATGAATGGCAATCGTCCGCTCACGCTTACAAGGGCCTCGTATTCCGGCGCACAGCGGTACACAGCCATCTGGACAGGCGACAATTTTGCAAGCGATGCACATATGATGCTTGGCTGCCGGCTGGTAAATTCGCTGGGAATCAGCGGGATGGCTTTTGCAGGCGTAGATTTAGGTGGATTTATGGGTGAAACATCGGCGAAACTTTTCGGCCGATGGATAACTATTGGTTCATTTACACCGTTTTTCAGGGTGCACAAAGCAAGCAACGAAAAAATGTCTGAACCATGGTCTTATGGCGAAAACGTTGAGAATATCTCACGCAATTATATTTCACTACGCTATCGCCTGATGCCTTATTTGTATTCAGCTTTCGCCGAAGCACACAAGACCGGGATGCCTGTAAACCGCACCCTGGTTATCGACAATACCTTTGACGAAAAATGCTGGAGCAGAGATTACCAGCAACAGTTTATGTATGGCCCGTCTATTATGGTTGCCCCGGTCGAAAGCACAAAAGAAATCACCAAAGTATACCTGCCCAAAGGCAAGTGGTACGACTTTTTTAATGGTGATCAATACGAAGGGGAGCAGGAAATCATGATTGGATGCCCGCTTGATAAATTGCCGGTATTTGCCAAGGGAGGCAGCATTATCCCGATGCAGACCATAGTGCAAAGTACTTCCGAAAAGCCATCGGATACGCTTTTTGTACATGTGTATTATGGGAACGAGGCTTCTGTTTACTCTTATTATGAGGACGATGGACAAACCTATGCCTACGAAAACGGAGAATTTCTGCAAGCAAAAATGAGTTTTCAACCTGCAGACAAAAAGATTGTGATCGAAGCACTCGCCGCCGGTAAGTACAAAAGCAAATTCACGGCCATATCACTTATTATGCATGGGTTTGAACCGGTTGCCAAACAGATAAGTGTAAACGGTAAAGCCAACCAGGCAAAGTCCAGTGTGGTCGACTTGTTTAATTCCTTAAAACCTGATGATCCGCTGTGGTTCGACAGCAGAAAGATGGAACAGAAAGTGCTGGTGATCAGCAATGTAAAAGCTGGCGAAAAAAATGAAATTACCTGGTAATTATGCTGTTAAACCCAAATTACGCAATAGGAGACAACGTCGAACTATTTGCGTTAGTTGGGTTAACCCCTCCCGATAAAATCGGGAAGCAAATCTTTGTATTTCAATCATTTTCCATTGAAATACATTGGATTTGTTTAATCGATTATGCTACTGCGTAATTTGGGTTAAACTGATTTATACGAAAAAGGCCTGTGTTATTAACCGGCCTTTTTCAATTCACGCATCTTTATATATTTCACAAAAACCGCGTGAGCCGATAAAGCACAGATAATAAATCCATAATATCCGTCGAGGAAACCAAGTTTGAAAATATAATCGCGCTTAAATTTCCAGATACTTTTGAAAATGGCAATGAACAGCGACGTTCTTTTCCCGCTGTCGAATCCCTCCTTAGCGGAAATGTCGGTGAATTTATTAATCTGGTCAAGGTGCTGCCTGATGGAATGATAGGTAAAATGAAGCAGATCGCCCTGTAATTTCGCAGTTGTAGCCTGCTCACTCATTTTTACACTTTCGTGAAGATTTATGCCGCTCCAGGCTCCTTTCCGTTTGTCCCACAAACGGAGTTTGGCATCGGGATACCAACCGCAATGACGTATCCATTTTCCAAGATAATTATTCAGGCGGTTAAAATAATACCCATCTGATTTCCAGTCTTTCTTTACTTCCAGGATAGCCTGCCTTAACTCTTCCGATACTTGCTCATCTGCATCAAGCGAAAGAATAAAATCGAAAGCAGCCTGTTCGCACGCCCAGGATTTTTGCTGCATATACCCATGGAACGGATGTTGAAATATCCTGACATTAAACGGCTTACAGAGTTCCACGGTTTTATCGGTCGAAAAAGAATCAACAACAACTATCTCATCTGCAATACCTTCGAGCGACTGAAGGCAACGCACAATATTTCTTTCTTCATTGAAAGTGATGATTACCGCCGATATTTTTATCATCCTGAAATGGGTTGCTTCTGCAAATATCTGATTATTTTATCAAACGATGCCTGATTATATTTATTAAGGTTGAGTCCGCTTCGAAAAGTCTTTTACCCCTAAATCCCCTAATGGGGACTTAGTCCAATTTATTGATTTTCAACGCATTCCTCTTTAGGGGTCAGTGGTAAAAAAGTTGAAAATCAATAAATTGTGACTTTTCGGAGTGGGCTCAAGGTATGATTCACAAAGTAAAAATCGGGACAAGCAATTAAAAAAAAGGAAGATGATCTTAAATTTCAAATGAATTTACCGCAAAGAATTGATTTATTGTAGATTAAACTTGCGTCTTGATTCCTCCATAGCGTCTTTGCTGTAAAAAAAAAATATTGCAGTCTCAGGTTAAAACAATACCTGAATAAATAACTATTCAAGTTCTTCGAGGTGATGATCAGCGGATATACCAGAATCCTCGAAAACGATAACAGAATTGGCCGGGTAATTCAACCAGGTTGCATTACGCAGTTTATCAAATCGGATCGATCCGGTAATATACTTTCGCGACTGGCTGTTATAGGTTTCATCAACTGAGATAAAATCGCTCATTTCAATATCAGCCATATTCCCGCAGCTTACATATACGCGCAGAACATGGTCATCCGAAATATGGTAGTCCACACCCGTGTGTAATTTTTTGTATTCGTATTTATAGCCATAGCGCAATGCAGCAATATCGCTGAGTACAGCCGATGAAGTCGGGTAGCGCCCTGCTCCTTTTCCGTAAATAAACTGCTCGTCGGCAAGTCGTGTACCAATTATTACGCCGTTGAACTCGAACCGCACATTAAAAAGCTGGCTCCTTAGTCCGACAAATGTGGGCATAACGTAAGCAGCAACATCGGTATTATTAACCCTGCGGGCGCAGGCTACAAGCTTTATGCTGTAGCCTTTCTCCCTGGCGTACACGCTGTCAGCCGGATGAAGTTGGGTAATTCCTTTGCACATGATATCGCCGGGAGCCGAAATAATTCCGTAGGCGTGGTTCAGAATTATGGTAAGCTTATTAGCCGCATCCGTTCCTTCAACATCAAGCGTTGGATCACTTTCGGCAAATCCCAGTTCCTGTGCAAGTTTCAGGGCGCCCTCATAAGCCATGCCGTCCTCATTCATACGGGTGAGGATATAATTGGTACTTCCGTTTATGATACCTGTAACGGAATTCAGCATATCGTTATCGTAATATTCCTCGAGGTTCCGAATGACCGGGATACTGCCGCAGACCGCTGCTTCATAAAGGAGAGATGTTTTGTTTTCTTCCTGTAAATGAAGCAGTTCAGCAAGGTGAGCCGCGATCATTTTCTTATTAGCGCTCACTACCGATTTTCCGCTGGCAAGCGAGGTTGATACAATATGCCAGGCTGCATCGGCATCATCAATCAATTCCACAACAACATTGATTTCAGTATCATTCAGCAACAGATCCGCATCAGTCGTAAATAATTCAGATGGCGCATTGCGTTTTTTATCGGGATGTTTTATACAAATCCGTTTTATTTCGGCCTGAAGAGTCGGAGTTTGTTTCAGCACCCGGTAAATCCCTTCGCCTACTACTCCAAAGCCGAATAATCCAATAGTGAGTTTTTTGTCGTATGTCATTTTTGCTGGTGTAAATGTTGATGTTTATTTTTTTTGAAAGCCGGAAATCGGGTGTAAGGAGTAAGGAGTAAGGAGCTGTGTTAATATTGGGGTTTCAGGTTGCAGGTTGCATCTTTCGGAGTGGCTCCCCATCTCCATTTATCCGCATCTCCCAATCTATTTTCATTATTCATTTTTCAAAATCCAGCATTCGGCACCTTTTCACCTCATCCGCCCTTCGGGCACCTTCTCCTCAAGGAGAAGGCCGCAAACTCCCTATTTGCAGTAATAGGGGAAGTATAGGTTCTCTATATTATTCATTATTCATTATTCATTATTCATTATTCATTATTTATTATTCATTCCCCATCTGCCCTTACCATTTCTTCTACTTTTACTTCAGCGTCTTAACCTTCTCAAATGCCTGTCTCAAATCCTCAATCAGATCGTCTGCGTCTTCGATACCGCACGAAAGACGGATTAAAGAATCATTAATACCGGAAGCCAGGCGTTTTTCGCGGGGAACAGATTTATGCGTCATTTGCGTTGGATTACAAAGCAGACTTTTCACCCCTCCAAGGCTTTCGGCCAGTTTGAAATAGTTTGTGGAAGTTACAACGGCAACGGCAGCTTCTTCAGTATCATTTTTTAACGAAAATGAAATCATACCTCCGTAAAGTCCTTTCATCTGAATTTTGGCAATTTCATGATTTTTATGCGTTGGCAAGCCAGGGAAGTTTACATGATCCACATCCGGGTGCGAGGCCAGGAATGCAGCAACTTTAACAGCATTTTCGCATTGGCGCTCCACACGCAAAGCAACGGTTTCTATACCGCGGATTACAAGGAAACAATCCTGCGGACCGAGAACACCACCCGATGAATTCTGAATAAATTTGAGCTCTTCAGCCAGTTTCACGTCTTTTACCACAACAAGACCGGCCAGTAAATCCGAGTGTCCGCCCAGGTATTTGGTCCCGCTGTGCATTACGTAATCGGCACCCAGTTCGAGGGGATTCTGAGCCATAGGTGTTGCAAAGGTATTGTCGATCACCACCAGGGCGCCGGCTTTATGGGCAAGTTCCGCAATGGTTTTGATATCCGAAATTTTAAGGGTTGGATTGGTTGGCGACTCCAGCCAGACTAGTTTTGTATTTTCGTTCAGGTAGGCTTTAACATTCGAAGCATCCGTGGTATCAACATAATGGATTTTTATGCCAAACTTCTGGTATACCAAGGTAAAAAGACGGTAGGCTCCGCCGTAAATATCATCCACCGCAACAATTTCGTCACCCGATTTTAATGTTTTTACAATGGCATCAATAGCGGCTAGCCCGGATGCAAAAGCAAACCCATGCGTACCACCTTCGAGTTCAGCGATAATTTTCTCCAGAGCAGCGCGTGTAGGGTTATTGGTGCGTGCATAGTCGTATCCTTTGTTTACGCCTGGTGCTTCCTGTACGTATGTGGCTGTTTGATAAATCGGCACCGATATGGAGCCAGTTAATTCGTCGACAGGAATGGAATGGATGATTTTTGTTGCCTTTTTCATGGTATGTGATGTTTATTGATTTAACAATGAATTGATCACTTACCCGAAAGGGTTACCGGAAAGAACATAAAAAAAGCTCCCCCGATAAGTCAGAAGAGCTTTGAAGATATAGCGGATACGATATCGCAAAACTAATTCCAATCTTATCTATCCGCCAATGGCGGGTGGATGTGGCACCTTGTCCAACAAAAATCCGGACAGGTTGTCAAGGCTTCAAAGGTCCATTTCCCTCAGCCTTTCTTGATAAGTGATGGTATAAAGAACTGTTGCAAAAATACTAAGTTTTTAAATACCGCTGTAAAAATGGAAGAAAATTTATTTTTTCTTGTCGTCTGCTTGTGTATAAGGAAGTAAAATAGGGCTGGAAGACCGAAGTCGAACTTCCAGCAAAAAAACCTTCACAAATTTTCAACTTTCGAACTTCTATAACCTTGCTTTGTTCTATTAACAAATACATCAATACCCATGAAACAAATTATTTTAATCTTTTTTGCATTTCTTATGATAACCGGATGCAAAAGCAACACCATAAAAACCACTGATCATATGGATATAATACCCAATGGAATCAAAACAGATACAGCCACTCTTGCCTCCGGATGCTTCTGGTGCGTGGAAGCCGTTTTCCAGGAATTAAAAGGAGTACTTTCGGTTACTTCAGGATATACCGGCGGAAAAATCAAAAATCCAAGCTATAATGAAGTCAGTTCCGGTATTACCGGACATGCCGAAGCCTGTCGGATAATTTATGATCCTTCAGTAATAACATACGATGAATTACTCGAAGCTTTCTGGGCCAGCCACGACCCGACAACGCTTAACCGCCAGGGTGCCGACCGGGGAACACAATACCGATCTGCCATATTTTACCATAACGACCAGCAAAAACAACTGGCTGAAGCTTATAAAGCCAAACTGAATGCCGAAAAGGCATTTGATAATCCCATTGTAACCGAAATTAGCCCGGCCGAAGTCTTTTATAAAGCCGAAGATTATCACCAGGATTATTACAGCCAAAACGGCAATGCGCCTTATTGCACCTATGTGATTGCTCCTAAACTGGAAAAGTTCAGAAAGGTATTTAAGGATAAGCTGAAATAGTAAGTTAAATGATTTTGTTAAAAGAGGCTGCTCCGTCCTGGAGCGGCCTTTTTTGTTTTTATTAAGGCTGGTAGCGATTTTGTCCTGGTTAACCTGCATGCAAAATGCATATAATACCGACTTGTATGCCTGTGGGCGTGTATGGTTTTGTTTGAAAAATAAATATACATATTTGGACGAAGATAATATATAATTGGTATATTTATGAGGGATTGCAGATGGAAAATATATAAAAAATAACCGCCATATGGTAGTTATATATTCGTTAGCAAACATTAAAAGAATATAGACTTAGAAACCACAATAAAGAAAAAAACATGAAAAAAGCAATTTTAATTTTGGCAAGCATTGCCATCGCAATGACAGTTAATGCACAAACTATTGCATTACATTCTTCAACAGGAGTTCAGTTATTTAAAGGCAACACAGCTCTTTCTGACGCTTATACAGCTGCCCAAAATAATGACACCTTATACCTTCAGGGAGGTTCTTTTACACCACCAGCTACATTTGATAAACAACTCATGATTTTTGGAGCAGGACATTATGTAGCTTCTACACTTGTTACAGGAAAAACATTTATTGACGGCAATATTACGTTATCAGAAAATGCTGATTTGTTTTACCTTGAAGGAGTTGAAGTTACTGGCAATATCGCTTTTACAGCTAACCACTCGGTAAACAATGTTGTTATAAAACGGTGTAAAATAAACGGACAGTTTAATGTAACCGGAAACTTATCCAACCCGACTACCAATTTAAGCCTTATAGGAAATGTTCTTATGCAGCGAATCAATCTTGAGAACATCCAAACCTCACTAATTTCTAACAATATCATTGTAAATACATTTATATATTCAAATGGGAATTTGATAAATAACAATATTGTCTTAGGTTATATTTATGGCTCGTCTATGGATTACTTATTTTTTGGAAACAATAATAAATTAAACAATAATATTATTATTTGGGCAGGCTACAACGCCAATGTAAACGGCAGTGGAAATATATACAACAACAATCTTTATGTGGAACCTACTCCCAATTACGGCACTGCTTACATTGCCGCAGGAAATTACACAAATATTCCTCAATCTGCTATTTTTATTAATCAAACGGGTGTCTCATTTAATTATGCTCACGATTACCATTTACAATCTCCATCAACTTACCTTGGAACTGATGGTACACAAGTAGGCATTTATGGTGGAACATTCCCATACAAAAAAGGTGCAGTGCCTTCTAACCCACATTTCCAACTAAAAAACATTGCACCAACTACCGATGCAAATGGTAATTTACAAATTCAAATCCAGGTTGGTGCTCAAAACGATTAATTATGAAAAAGCTCTATTTAATCATTATGCTGTTTGCAGGGAGTACTTGTACTTTTGCTCAAACTACTATTGATGGCTACGAGTATTGGTTCAACAATGATTTTGCAAACAAGACAACAACTTCAGTTACTCCAACTCAGCATTTGTTAATCAATCAAAACATTTTAACTACAGGACTTTCTGATGGATTTAATACTTTCAATTTCCGTTCGTACGACAATGTCGGGAAATACAGCAGTGTACTAAGCCATTTCTTCTATAAAACATCAGCTATTGAAAGTAATACAAATCCTGAGGTTATTAGATACGAATACTGGTTAGATAACGATTATGCCAATGTCGTTACTGTAAATACAACTGTTCAGCAGCAGGTAAACATTAATAATTTAATTTCGATGAGTACGCTAAGTAATGGTGTACATAATTTCAATATCCGTTTTAAGGATAATACCGGTTTATGGAGTACTGTGGTGAGCCATTTCTTTTATATAACGCCCCTGCAAATCGTGACTCAAAATATGATAATAGAATACCGTTATTGGTTTGATAACGATTTTGCAAATGCCGTCTATTCACCTTTAACACCTAATCAACAGATTAATTTAATCGACAACCTTGATATAACACAACTACCAAATGGAAATCACGATATTCATTTTCAGTTTAAAGATAACAAGGGATTATGGAGTGTAGTAACAACTGACAACATTGAACAGATAATTTCTGTCAATATTCTTTCAAACAGCTTTGATAAAAATATTGTCATTTATCCTAATCCAGCTGTTGGGTTTCTCTATATTGATTTTGGTTCTCAATTGAATGACGTCAGAATAAGTATAACTGATATTAATGGAAAAACAATACAGCATTTGCAATACAACAGCGGACAAACATTTAATATTGACTTAAACACATATCAATCCGGGGTTTATTTCATTACCCTCATGACAGAAAAAGGTAAAGCAACTTATCGGGTGATTAAGAATTAACATTTGCTAACACCAGCTACCTAAGCCACCTGCCCGACAGCGTTCTGCAGTCGGACAGTCTGGCTAAAGGCGGTGGCAATTAGCTTATTTAGAGGCAAGATCACTGCTTGACTACTTACTGAGATTTAGTTTAGAGTTTGATGAATTCAACCATTTAGAAAAACTAAACAGAATAAATTATAGACTAAGATACGGTATTGGTCTACGATATTTTCTCAAACAACTGATTTCAAGGATTGGATGGGAAAACAATATCAGTTTTAATCCTGTTGTTGATTATAACCGGGAAAACATCAGACCGTATTTGCCAATGAAGATAAAACAATGTTACCAACTAGGCAAGAAAAAACAATACTGAGAAAATGACAATAAAAAGGAATATATTCAAAAGGCGAGATTTAGTGTTTGTAACACTTCTAAAGCATAGTTTAAAGCTGGTTATTTTTTTGACTAAAAAAAACAATAATTCACTATAAATATTACTTAATCATGAAAAAAATCAAACGAAATCGAAGACAAATAAAAGTTTTATTTACTCTTTTATTTAACTTATTAATTGTTTTTGGAGTTACAGCTCAAACTCAATGGGTTCAGAAAGGGAGCAATATTAATGGAGAGGCTGATGACGATAATTCAGGCTGGGCAGTAAGTACGAGTGCAGATGGTTCAATCGTTGCAATTGGTGCAAGAGGAAACGAAGGTAGTGGATTCGATATTGCCGGGCATGTTAGAGTATATCAGTTTGTTGAAGACGACTGGGTTCAACTTGGGGATGATATTGATGGAGAGGCGGATGGTGATGAATC
>JBBQSY010000045.1:0-27001 GCA_038213495.1 Bacteroidales bacterium | reverse complement strand
TTAATGAATCGAAATGCATAATTTGTTTTAGTAGTGAAAATAAGTTTAGAGGGCAGACATGTGCCCTCAGAATTTTTTCGCAAAGCAAAGTTTTTATCGGTAGAAATTGGGAATGATATTCCCAAAGTAATTGCCTTTTGTGTTTTACAGGCAACATTCATAGGGTTGATCCCCTGTTCGCGCGTCTTAAAATGCGAATGTCAGTTAATGCGGCAAAGATAGTCTTTTTATTGATAGTTATAACTATCTGTAAAATAATAAGATATGTTAAATGCAGGATTAGAGCATTTAAAAGGATGAGAATTAAACGTTGGGGAGTAATTGAAAATCTTTCATTATTTTTTTGCTTTTTGCATGATCAAAAAGCAACAAAAAATCTAGGCTTACGAAAAATACTGGCAGTTCTAAGTCGGAGGTATCCCTCGCAATACAAGGCATGAAAGATGGCTCATATTCTGACATTTGTCGTTGCTGTGTATTGCTACACACGTGCCATCCGCACTACCTGTCCCGCCCTTGCGGGATACCTCCTTCAAGAACTGCTGGCATATTTTTCTAATGCCAGTCCCTTCGAAGAAAGTTTTTACTAATGGCAACAATTCGGGACATGAATATGGCCGCACAGCAGGATTTTCAGGGTGTAGGAATCGACATTATAAAATTTCAGTAGTAGTTCGAGGATGGTTTTATGAGCGTGGGGCATTTCAAGCAATGCAGAAGTGAACCATGATGATATTACTTTATTTCCGAAATTGGCTTTATGGTGAACGGCTTGCGTTGCGTGGCAAAAACCAGACGTAGAACTACACTGAAATTATATAAAGTCTTGATTTTTTCTTTGTTACTTTCTTTTGCATCAAAGCAAAAGAAAGTAAGACAAAACATTCTTATTTCGGAACCTGTGTCTTTAGAAGAAAAAACAATTAAATACTCATATTTTAAAGTCCAGCACATCAAATAGCGAACAAGCCCACCCCTTGAATAAAAACTTTTGAAGTCGCAATTTGCGACCTCAAGATTAAACTATGCTTTTACAAACTTTAATAATGCGATTATGAGTGATAATAAGCAACTTTCGGTTATTACTGATGAAGCTGTCATTAATAAAATATACTTTATCCGTAATGAGAAGGTAATGTTGGACAGCGACCTTGCAGAACTTTACGGAGTTGAAACGAAAAGGTTAAATGAGCAAGTAAAACGTAATATTGACCGCTTTCCGGAAGATTTTATGTTCCAATTAACGGAAACCGAATTTGAAAACTTGAAGTCGCAAATTGCGACCTCAAGTTGGGGTGGTCGTCGTACGTTTCCTTATGCTTTTACTGAACACGGTGTTTTAATGTTATCGAGTGTACTCAATAGCGATTTAGCTATAAAGGTCAATATCCAAATTATGCGTGCTTATACCAAAATACGCAATATGCTTGCAACTCATAAAGATTTACTGTTGAAGTTTGAGCAGTTCGAAACGAAGTTAGCTGACCATAACGATAAAATTATGCTCATTTTTGAATATCTCAAACAGTTTGAAGAAGCCAAGCAACAGGAGTTAGAACAAAAAGAACGCCCACTGATAGGCTTTAAAACCAAAAAAGAATAACAAATCCCGCTCAGCTGTCTGTAGTGTTCCATTAAAACAAAACAAACAATAGTTATCATGAGTTTCCGAACTCATGATAACGATATACAAAAAAAACCATCACCAGTGCAGGAAATTCAACTCAGAAAACTAATGTGATGTAATCCATTCCATAATCATGGTCGAACGGATGCCGGTTTTCCCGCTTGATGGAGATACTCCTTTTCCAAGCAATTGATCAACAATGGTTTGAATAAGCGGTTGTTGAATATTTTCCGGATGAGGGATATTAAAATGCTGAATGCTTCCGTCACTTTTTTCAACCAGTATGTTTTGATTTTCAAAAAACGAAAAGGTGATTTTACCTTCCGAACCAATAATTACCGTGCGGTCGTTTCTTAAATTTTCAGGTACCGAGAAACACCAGGAACCTGTTCCGGCAACACCCGATTCAAAAAGAAAAGCAGCCGTAACCATATCATCAGCCGGGTAATGACCGGTTTGGTTTAGTGATATTCCTTTTGCTTCTTTTATCGGACCTAAAAGGTATTCGAGGTAATCGAACTGGTGCGCTGCCAGGTCGTGGAAATACCCGCCACCTGATATTTCAGGCATAACCCTCCAGGCGGGTGCTTTTTCCGGATCCTGATCTTCAGGTTTCAGAGGATGATGCAATTGAACCTGCAGATATTTCACATCGCCAATTTCCCTGTTTTCAATTAACTCTTTAATTTTCAGAAAAACAGGAAGCCGGCGCCGGTAATAAGCCACAAACAAAAGCTGGCCTGTTTCTTCGCTTACACGGATCATCTCCTCACATTCGGCAACGGTCCGCGCCATGGGTTTCTCAACATACACAGGTTTTCCCGCCCTCATAGCTTCAATAGCGTATTTGGCATGCGTATCGGGCGGAGTTGCAATATAAATGGCGTTTACATCAGGATCGTTTATCAACAGTGTTGCATCCGAATAGAACTTTGGAACGCCATGCCGGCGTGCATAGGCTTCGGCCAGGGCAGCATTGCGCCGCATCACCGCAACAAGTGTTGATCCTTCAATTTTGCTGAAAGCCGGTCCGCTTTTTTTCTCGGTGACATCTCCGCAACCGATTATTCCCCAGTTTACATGATCCATAACAGGTTTTTCTTTGAATTATTTAAATTACAAAGCAAGCAATTCTTTTTGGAAAGAGGCAGTTCTAAAAATTTGAAATCTTATTTTCAAGAATATTATTTCAGATTGAGCGCCGCTTAGTTTAATGCATACAAAGCGAAAGTGGCCAGCCAGTGATCACCGCCATAGTTTCCTGAAGTAACATTTGGTAATGTTGTCTGTATAAAACGATCTGCTGTTTCGGTAAATAATTTCTTTACAGGGTTTCGGGCAGGCAGGGTTCCGGCAATTCCTTTCATACACCAGGCACGACTCAGCGCTAATCCATCGAGGTGCACAATCTGGTAATCCGAGCGGTCGCTTACCACAGGAAGCTTTGTTAATTGAATAATGCTGCGCTTTTCGTAGTACTTACCGAACCATTTAACAAATTCTTTTTGTGTCAGTACCCTACGCATCAGGTCAGCGGCTTCGAGGGTTGGACTGAAAAAATCAGTGCCGTCGGGTTCGAAATAGGCAGGCACTTTCTGGTTGTTTAAATAAAAATCTTTGGCTTTGCGTATAATAGTATTTTCAAATGCCGTGTCGCCGGCGGCCCGGGCCCAGTCGAGGGCAAAAGCGAGCCCGAAGGCTGTATTGGGATGAACACCGGTGCGGTTAGCATACGTTTGCTTGGGGAGGTATGTTTTCCAGAGCTTTACAATCTCTTCGGTAAGTGGCTGCAGCGCGCTGTGCCATTGTTGTCCCTCTTCGCTTTTCCAGCTCATTAATTCGTTGTCGAGCTGCAGCAGCCAGGCCCATCCATAGGTTCGTTCGTATGTATTCGACCCGGTATATTTTTTAAAATATTCAACCTCCGCTTTTATTTTTTCAGGATCAAACGAATTCGCCAGACAGGAAATTATGGAATCCCTGTTTGCTATCTGTGGAAACGATTTTAACACTTTTACAAGCAACCAATGTCCATGAACACTACTGTGCCAGTCGAGGCAACCGTAAAATACAGGGTGCAGCTGTGAAGGATAAAGTATATGATCAGTCGGGCCATCTGAAAGGTGAGATGTCTTGTTGGGCCATTCCGTTTGTATGCATTTCAATGGCATCCTCGATAGCTTCAGTGCTATATCTTCGTTAAGTAACTGGGCATTGGCATAAAATGAAACCAGGATGAAAAGTAAAACTATGTATTTCTTCATTTGTGCCGGATTTTGTAAAATACTACCATAGGGTTTTTAAAACGTTAAACCAATCATGTCAATGAAAGAACAAGTAAGCCACAAAAATAGCGGCTATTATTCCTGCCAGGTCGGCAAGCAGGCCTGCAGTTATAGCATAGCGTGTTGTTTTTATTCCCACAGATCCAAAATAAACTGCAACGATATAAAAAGTTGTATCGGCAGCGCCCTGGAAAACGCAGGATAACCGTCCGGCAAATGAATCGGCACCGTATTGTTTCATGGTATCCACCATCATTCCCCGTGCACCCGAGCCACTTAAGGGTTTCATAAAAGCCGTTGGTAATGCATCAACAAAATCGGTATTTACACCCATGGCTGCAAACATGCTTCCAATACCTTGTACCAGGAAATCCAAAGCTCCGCATGAGCGGAAAACACCCACAGCAACAAGTATTGCTACCAGGTAAGGGATGATTTTAACAGCGATACCGAAACCTTCTTTGGCGCCATCAATAAATGCATCGTACACATTTATGCGCTTCACCAATCCTAATACGATAAAAGAAAAAATGATACTGAACAGGATCAGGTTGCCTGCAACTGCTGAGATAGTTGTAACCTGCTCCTGCGATATGGTGCTGAAATACCAGATGATGGATGAAATAAGTATGGTAAAACTTCCCAGGTAAAGCAGAATGACTTTATTGAACAGGTTGATGCGCTGAAGCAGCGAAACGGCAATAATCCCGGTAAGCGTAGAGGCAAACGTAGCCAACAAAATGGGAATAAATATATCCGACGGATCAGCCGCACCGAGTTGAGTGCGGTACACCATAATACTGATTGGTATAATGGTAAGACCCGAAGCATTCAGTACCAGGAACATGATCATGGAATTTGATGCCGTATCCTTGTCCTTGTTGAGTTCCTGAAGCTGGGTCATGGCTTTTAAGCCGAGCGGTGTAGCAGCATTGTCGAGCCCCAGCATATTGGCAGCGATATTCATCATCATGGAACCAACCGCGGGGTGATCTTTCGGGATTTCGGGAAACAGCCTGCGGAATAACGGCCCCACAGCTTTTGACATCAGCCTGATAATGCCTCCTGTTTCGCCTACCTTCATCAGACCCATCCACAAGGTCATCACGCCGGTGAGGCCTAATGAAATCTCGAAACCGGTTTTGGCCATATCGAAAGTGCCGTTCATCATTAAAGGAAAAATCTCCGTATCACCAAAGAAAATCAGACGGATTAATCCAACGATAAAGGCAATGATAAAAAAAGCAACCCAGATATAATTTAGAACCATAAGAAGCCACGTGAAATTTGATCTTTCAAATGTATCGATTTTTTTTTGGCAAAAACGCCCGGCGGATGAAATTTTGCTTTGGGAAGTGATTCCGTTACTTCATTGCACCAAAAATCAGGATGAGGAGATAAAATGTAAGTGAACCGGATTTTTGTTCTTAAAATAAAGATGGCTGCGACTGGCAGTCTCAAAATTGGTTACATTTGGCATGACCATTACTAAAGCTTTAAGATTTTAATCGTTTTGACTATGAAGATAAAATTTATCGGCGCTGCCCGCGAAGTTACCGGAAGCAAACACCTCATTACCACCGACAGCGGGAAGAAAATCCTGCTCGACTGCGGAATGTTCCAGGGCAAAGGCCTTGAAACCGATGGCATGAACCGTAACCTGATGTTCGACCCGGCTGAGATTGATCATGTAATTCTTACCCATGCACACATTGACCACTCAGGCCTGATCCCATATATTTACCGGCTTGGATTCCGTGGCTCTGTAATAAGCACCAGTGCCACCCGTGACCTATGCGCCATAATGCTTGCTGATAGCGGGCATATACAGGAAGGTGATGTGAAATGGTACAACAAACGCAGGGTGCAAAAAGGACTTAACCCGGTTACACCAATTTATACAGAACATGATGCCCGCGCCTGCATGGAATTATTTATCGGCGTTGCATACGACCGCAAGTTCCGGATCGACAACAATATAAGCGTAAAGTTCACCAACACCGGTCATATGCTGGGCAGCGGAACGGCTTCCATTGAGATAACGGAAAACAGTAAAACCACACGCATAGCTTATACCGGTGATATTGGCCGCCCTGTGAGCCGGATATTAAAATCACCCCAACCTTTTCCGCAGTGTGATTACCTTATTACTGAAGCAACATACGGAAACAGGCTTCACCCTGCATTACAGGAAGCTGAAGGCGAACTTTTGCGCGTGATCCGTGAAACCTGTGTTGAGAGGGGCGGTAGAGTGATAATTCCCTCTTTTGCAATTGGCCGCACGCAGGAAGTGGTATATGCACTCAATAAATTCTATAATGAAGGGCTGCTGCCAAAGGTAAATATTTATGTGGATAGCCCCCTGGCAGTAAATGCTACCGATATTTTCAGGCTGCACACGGATATATTGAATGATGATGTGGCCCATGTTATGCTCACCGATCCCGATCCGTTCGGTTTTAATTCGCTGTATTATATCAAAAGCCCCGACGAATCAAAAAAACTGAATTCGAACAAAAAACCCTGTGTTATTATTTCGGCTTCGGGTATGATGGAAGCCGGGCGCATTAAACATCACCTGGCTAACAATATAGAAAACCCAAACAATACCATTCTGGCCGTAGGGTACTGTGCACCGCGAACGCTTGGTGCACGGATACTGGAAGGTGCTGACGAAGTTTCCATTTTTGGCGTTCATCATCCCGTGAAAGCTAAAATCGAACGCATTGAAGCCTTTTCGGGACACGGCGATTACAGCGAAATGGCCGATTTCCTGAGCTGCCAGGATGCATCGCAGATTAAAAAAGTTTTCCTGGTACATGGCGATTACGATGCACAATCGGCGTATAAAAAGACGCTTGAGCAGAGAGGACTCTCAAATATTGAAATTCCGAAGGCCGGCGAAGATTATACTTTGTAAATCTCAAAACGAAACGAGTTGCTTGTTTTCGGAAAACCCTTTTCCGAATGACCGCACTATAGTTTTTTCTGAGTGTTGTTTTTACAATAGCAATTATTATTAGGTTTGTAAAGCAAATACGGATTCTATGCGCTACACAAAACTTCAATCATTCGCTCTGATAATTTTAAGAATTACAATCGGATGGCATTTCCTGTACGAAGGCGGCGTGAAGATTCTTAACCCTCACTGGACAGCAAAATCTTATTTACTCGATTCAGGTGGCTTTGCAAAAGGATTTTTTGAATTTATCGCAGGGAACCAAACGCTGCTTTCAATTTCAGATTTTGCAAATGCCTGGGGGCTGGCATTGATCGGATTGTCACTTATTGTCGGAATATTCACGCGCTTTTCAAGCCTTGCAGCTATGTTTTTGTTGCTATTGTACTACCTGTCGCACCCTGCTTTCCCGGGAATTGAATACCTGTTCCCATCCGACGGCAGCTATTTCATAATCAACAAAACACTCATTGAGTTATTTGCACTGTTTGTAATTTATGCATTCCCCACATCACAAGTCTTTGGCTTGAAACGATTGATAAAAAGTAACAAAACATCACTGGTATAAAATGGCACAAGAAAATAATTCAGGGAAATTAAGCCGTCGTGATATATTGGCTGGATTAGCAGCTTTACCTATTGTTGGTGTTATTGGTTATGGGTTATTGCGAAACAAATCCGAGGCCGAAAAACGCAACTCAAGCCTGTTGGGAGATATCAAACCTGAAATTCAAAGTGGCATTCCTCCTTTAATTGAAGGGAAAACACTTAGTGTTGGAATTATTGGCTCAGGTGGAAGAGGCGCATATTTAATGAAAGCGCTGGGTTTCGTTAATCCGGAAAAGATCGATGAATATATCGAAAAGGGAAAGACTGATAAAAACATGGTTCAGTACCTTGAAGATTTCAGGGCACAGGATAACCTGAATATTAAGATTACAGCCATTTGTGACATATTTGATAAGAATGCGGAATGGGCCATTGAAGCAGGAGCCAATTTACATCGGAATGGCAAAGATGGGAAAATGGAAGACGTACCCAAACGTTATTCAACATATAAAGAGTTGATAGCTTCGCCCTATGTGGATGCTGTGATCATTGCAACACCCGATCATTGGCACGTTCCTGTTGCTATCGAAGCTGCCAGGAATGGCAAACATGTGTATTGTGAAAAACCGCTTTCATGGTCGGTTGCTGAAACGTATGAAATCCGCAAGACGGTTAAAGAATCCGGTATTGTATTCCAACTTGGGCACCAGGGACGGCAGACTGAAAGTTACAATGTTGCACGTTCGCTGATCAAACAGGATGTAATTGGAAAAATTTCACTTATTGAAGTCTGCACGAACCGCAACGATCCTAATGGTGCCTGGGTTTACGATATTGCTCCCGAAGCCAATGAAAAAACTATCGACTGGAAACAGTTTATAGGCCAGGCTCCCTGGCACGATTTCAGCCTCGAAAGGTTTTTCCGCTGGCGTTGCTGGTGGGATTACAGTACCGGATTAAGTGGTGATCTGTTTACACATGAATATGACGCTCTAAACCAAATCCTTGATCTTGGGATTCCAAATTCAGCAATGGCTTCGGGCGGAATTTATTTCTTTAAAGATGGCCGTACTGTACCCGACGTTCTGAATATGGCTATGGAATATCCGGAGCGCGATTTGACTCTTTTATACAGTGCTACCCTTGCCAGTGAAAAAAACCGTGGCAAAGTAATTATGGGGCACGATGCTTATCTTGAATTAAGCGACACACTGATTGTAAGTGTTGATCCACAATCGACGCGGTATAAGGAAAAACTGCAAAATGGTGTTGTTGAAGCTTTTAATCCGATTTATTCATATGTTCCCGGACAAGGATCAATTGATGCCATTACTTCTCCGACCGAAAAATATTTTGCCGGCCGTGGTTTATTATATACTTACCGTGATGGAAAAGCAGTTGATACCACTCATCTGCATCTTCGCGAATGGATTAACTGCATCAGGGCAGGAAACGGAGCACAACCCAGTTGTAATATCGACCAGGCTTTCGAAGAGGCTATGACCGCACATATGGGAACCATTTCGTACAAGGAAGGACGCCGGACTTATTGGGACAAGGAGAAAGAGGCGATAGTGTAATTTAAATTTTTGAGAAGGCCATTTCGAGATGAAAGACAGAAATTTTTACTTCTAATTCAATAAGGTTATTGATATGATGAAAAGAAGCACAAAGGCATCTTCTTCAAAGCCATTGTTAAATGTCGGCATTGTAGGCTTTGGCCTGTCGGGTGAGGTTTTTCATGCTCCCTTTATTGATATGAATCCACATTTTAACCTGCACACTATTGTTACAACAGGCACACTGGCTGCACAAAAGTATCCGAAAGCACACATTACTGATTCATTTGAAGAAATTCTGAGAAATTCTGAAATTGATCTGATCATCATCTGTTCTCCCAACTCGTTGCATTACCCTCAGGCAAAAGCTGCCATGCAGGCCGGCAAACACGTAATTGTTGAAAAGCCTTTTACTGTGAACAGCCGGCAGGCTGAAAGTCTTATCGAAATAGCACAGGATTCGGGGAAGTGCTTATTCCCGTTTCATAACCGCCGATGGGACAGCGATTTATTAACTCTTAAAAATATTATCGAACAGGGATTGCTTGGAAAAGTGGTTGATTATGAATCCCGGTTCGATCGGTATACCCCTGAAATTTTAAGGGCATTCTGGAAGTATCAGCAGAAAGAAGGCGGTGGTACGTTGTTCGATCTGGGCATTCACCTGATCGACCAGGCGGTAAATCTTTTCGGAGCACCCATAGGTGTATTTGCCCTCTTGTTTAACCAGCGCGAAGGAAGCGTAACCGATGATAGTTTTGATTTGAAACTTATTTATCCTGATCTCAATGTAACGTTAAAAGCAAGTATATTTGTAAAAGAACCCGGACCCCGGTTTCAGGTTCACGGCACACAGGGTTCATTTGTCAAATACGGATTGGACAGCCAGGAAGCTATGCTTCGCAGCGGGAAAAAACCAGGAAGCAGAGGTTTTGGAATTGAGCCTACAGGGCAGCGGGGCATACTGAATACTGTAATTCCGGGTAAAGAATATCGTGGCAGAGTTAAAACATTTAAAGGAAACTATATGGCTTTCTTCGATAATGTATATTCGGTTATTGCAAGCGGAGCTGGTCAGATTATCAAACCAGAGGATGCCTTGATAAACATCCGGATTATAGAGGCTGCCCGTAAAAGTGATAAGGAGCAACGAATAATACGGTTATAGATTCTTTTTCCGGATTGATTAAAATTAATTTGCCTTAGTCTAAATAAACCATTAAAAGCACCTCACTATGGCTACACGACGCGATTTTTTGAAAAATATTACCCTTGTGTCTGGTGTAATAGCTGCAAGTTCTGTTCAGGCTGAAAGCGAAGTTGTCAAAAACAAGAATATGAAAAGTGGAATTCAGCTCTATACCTTGCGGGATGCAATTAATTCTGATCTTCAGGGAACACTTGCCGCTGTAAGCAAAATCGGGTTTACCAGCGTGGAATCCTATGGATTTAATGGTAATTTTTATGGCCATTCGGCCAAAGACTTCCGCAACATGTGCGACGACCTCGGTATGGTTATTACCAGCACGCATACTGGAATTACAGCAGCAAATGCTTCAGAATATGCTGAAAAAGCAGTAGAAGCCGGGCTCGAATACCTGATTTTACCCTCATTTAGTGGCCGACCGGACAAAACAATTGATGATTATAAGACTGTTGCACAGGAGATGAATCAGATCGGTGAGAAAACGAAGAAATCAGGGATTAAATTCGGGTATCATAACCACAATCATGAATTCAGAATTATTGAAGGTAAACTCCCATACGATGTTTTGCTCGCAGAAACCGACCCCGCACTTGTTACATTTGAAATGGATATTTACTGGATTGTAAAAGGAGGACAGGATCCGGTGCAATACTTTGATAAGCACCCGGGGCGTTTCCAGCTATGGCATGTTAAGGATATGGCAAACGATGGCGAAAGCTGCATAATTGGCAATGGACATATTCACTTTAATGATTTAGTAAAGCAATCCAAAAATGCAGGGCTTAAAAGAATTATTTATGAGCAGGAACAGTATTCCGAAGGAACTCCCATTTACTGCGCTGAACAAAGCTACAAGTATATTCAAAAGCATTTAGTATAAAACCCATTCAAAAATCTAAAACTATGGAAGAAAACAAAACCACTGGTATCGACCGCCGTTCGTTTATACGAAACACGGCTACGGCTGCTGTAGGATTTATCATTCTGCCAAGCCATGTAATTTCAGGGCTTGGCCACCGAATGCCAAGCGATAAGTTAAACATTGTTGGCGTTGGTGTTGGAGGCCGTGGAGGAGGTGTGATCCGTGCCGTGAGCAGCGAAAATATCGTGGCCTTATGCGACGTTGACTGGAAATACGCTTCCGGAATTTTTAAGGATTATCCTGATGCCAAAAAGTATTACGACTGGCGTGTTATGTTCGACGAACTCAGAGATTCGATTGATGCTGTGGTAGTTGGCACTCCCGATCACAACCATGCGATTATCAGCATTAATGCCATGAAACTGGGCAAGCATGTGTATTGCGAAAAACCGCTTACACACGCTGTATGGGAATCGCGACAAATGACTGAAATTGCCCGTCAATACAAAGTTGCCACCCAAATGGGAAACCAGGGTAATTCGGGCGAAGGTATACGCCAGGTTTGCGAATGGGTTTGGGATGGTGCTATTGGTCAGGTAAAGGAAGCTCACGCCTGGACAAACCGCCCGATATGGCCCCAGGGACTTGAGAGGCCGAAAGAAATTATGCCGGTCCCCGATACCCTCAAATGGGATTTGTTTCTCGGTACGGCCCGCGAAAGACCTTATAATGAAATTTATACCCCATGGAACTGGCGTGGGTGGTGGGATTTCGGAACAGGTGCATTAGGTGATATGGCCTGCCATATAATGGACCCGATTTTTATGGCGCTTAAACTGAAATATCCTACAAAGGTGCAGGGTAGTTCCTCGCAATTCAATACCGAATCGCCTCCTTTGGCCGAAACTGTAACTTATACTTTCCCGAAAAGAGAAAAATTCCAACATGCCAAAATGCCCGAAGTAAAAGTAACCTGGTGGGACGGCGGCCTGTTGCCACCACGCCCCGAAGAACTTCCTGCAGGCGAAGTTATGGGACGCGACACTAATGGTGGATGTCTCCTGATCGGATCGAAAGGCAAAATCATGACCGGCACTTATGGTAAAGATCCTTTTCTGCTGCCATTGGATTATGACAAGAATTACAAACGTCCGGCAAAACAATTGCGCAGAATCGACGGACACGAAATGGACTGGGTACGCGCCTGTAAGGAAAGTCCCGAGAACAGGGTTGAAACCAGTTCCAACTTCGGCTATTCGGGTCCGCTCAACGAAATGGTTGTAATGGGTGTTGTGGCAGTCAGACTTCAGGACCTGAAACGCGAACTGGAATGGGACGGCGAGAATATGCGCTTTACCAATATCGGCGATTCCGACGAGATAAAAATCGTGAGAAGCGACAAGTTCCAGATTATCGACGGACATCCGCATTTCGACACACAACATGATACCATAAATGCCAAACAAGCTGCTGAAGAATATATCAAGCACACTTATCGGGCTGGATGGAGTCTGTAGAATTTGGAACTTTGTAGTTGAATCCACCTGTTGATAGATTCAACTACATTATATCTGTTTGAATTGTGCAATAGGCATAAGTCTTATTTCCCCTTTTGGAATTGGTTGAATTAACGCCGCTATGAATTTCGAAAAGTTAATAACTTCAATACAAAATACATCTGCTCATTTACAGCAAGATGCAGTGAAAGCTGTTAATATTCAGCTTACGTTCCGAAATTGGCTGATCGGATTTTATATTGTTGAGTACGAACAAAATGGAGATGACAGGGCGCGATATGGTCAACAATTGTTAGCTACTCATGCCCGCGAAATCAAAATCAAAGGTTTGGGCGAAACCAACCTGAAGTTATGCCGCCAATTCTATACCGCATATCCGGAAATCCATCAATTACTTTCTGTTGAATATAATCATCTGATTTCTTCTTCAATTCGTCAGACATTGTCTGACAAATTACAATTACTTGTTAATGTGCCAGATACAATTAGTCAGACAGCGTCCGACAAATCTGTGGATAAATTTTCAGAGAAAAGAGAATATCTCCGTCAACTTGTAATTTCCGGTTCTTTTAGTCATTTTATTGAATTAATTAAAATTGAGGATGAGACAAAACGAAATTTTTTCGAACTCCTTATTTTAAAAGCAACTCCTACTGTAAGGGAATTGCAAAGACAGATCAATACCCTTACTTTTGAAAGATTAGTGCTTTCACAAAACCAGGAAACAGCTTTCGTACAAATCCGGCAGAAAATAATACCACAAGAAAGTGCCGATCTGGTAAAGTCGCATTATTTCTTTGAGTTTTTGAATTTGAATTATCCAAATCTGATTGAAGAAAGCGATCTAGAACAGGCTCTGATAAACCAACTTCAGGAATTTATTCTTGAATTAGGCTATGGATTCTGTTTCGAAACGCGTCAGAAACGAATTTTAATCGGTGATGAATACTATTTTATCGATCTGGTATTTTACCATCGCATACTAAAATGTCATGTGCTTATTGAACTGAAAACTGAAAAAGCTAATCATGAGCATATAGGGCAACTAAAAACCTACCTGAATTTCTATAAAAAAAACATCTGCCAGCCAGCCGATAACCCACCAGTTGGTATTTTATTAGTGACAAGGCAAAATAAAACCCTCGTTGAATATGCTGTAGCAGATTCGGATAAGGATATCTTTGTAAGCCAATATCTTTTACAACTTCCGGATAAAGAGAAGCTCGCAGCATTTATCAACAACGAATTAAAGCATTTGTAATTCAACTACCTGATTACAAGATAAGCCTGAAAATTAAATAGCGGGTTAATCCAATACCACGTAAAAACAACAACAAATCAATAATCTTTAAAATTAGACACTCTATGAAAAACTTACTTTTTATTCTGATAATATCCGTTGCACTGTTTGGGTGCAAGAGCACCAAAAAGCCGGTAGCCACCACTAAAAAAAATGTTGTTGTGGCAACTCCTGTAGTTCTTAACACAATAACTGCAGCCGAAAAGGCCGAAGGCTGGAAATTGCTTTTCGATGGAAAATCGACCGATCAGTGGCGTAGCTATGGGAAAACTGATTTCCCTAAAGGCTGGAATATTGAAGATAATGCCATTCATTGCATTGGTTCCGGTAAAGGCGAAGCCGGACAAGGCGGAGATATTATTACGAAAGAAAAATTCAAAAACTTCGAACTGACCCTGGAATGGAAAATTTCCGAAGGTGGCAACAGCGGTATCTTTTACCTGGCACAGGAAATACCTGGTGAGCCTATCTGGAAAAGCGCTCCCGAAATGCAGGTGTTGGATAATGCAAAACATCCCGATGCCAGGCTTGGTGTGGATGGCAACCGGCAAGCCGGCTCGCTGTACGACCTGATTCCTGCCAAACCGCAGAATGCAAAACCGGCCGGGGAATGGAACAGCGTAAAAATATTAGTCTATAAAGGCACCGTGATACATTATCAGAATGGGGTCGGAGTGCTCGAATACCACCTCTGGACCGATGACTGGAAGAAAATGTGTGAAAACAGCAAGTTCAAAGACTTCAAAAATTTTGTTGATACTGCACCCGAAGGCTATATCGGACTCCAGGACCATGGCGATGATGTATGGTTCAGGAACATCAAGATCAGGAATCTCTGAGAGGATTGAATTTGTAACTATTGAGCCCTTATTGCATTGATATAGCTGATTAATTACTTGAATTTTATTCCTTTCAATTAAGAGAAAGGGAGACGAGGCGAAGGGCGAAAATATCAGATTTTTAAAATATTATTAAAGGGTAGCCTTCGGTTGCCCTTTTTTGCTTTGATCAGCCAAGCAATTCCGACTTTATTTTATCGACTTTATCCTTGTTGAACTCCAGATAATTCCGTTCAAATTTTTCAGCAATTTTATCGTTGCAAAGATTTCCTATACTTCCTTCATGGGTATGTTTAACCTTATTCCCCGGCTTAAAACTTCCTTCTTCAATTTGCCTGCCAACCAATTTATAAGCATCCCGGAAAGGAACTCCCGAAAGAACTAATCGGTTAACTTCTTCGACACTAAACAAATAATTGTATTTAGAATCCTCAAGAATATGGGGATTCACATTTACTTTATCAAGCGTAAAAGCTGAAATCTGAAGTATAACCTGGATTTCAGCTAAAGCTGGCAGGAATGATTCTTTTATGATCTGCATATCGCGGAAATACCCAGAAGGTAGGTTTCCGAGTATGGAACCAATCTCAACCGGCAAGGATTGTAACTTGTTACATTTAGCACGGATTAGCTCGAAAACATCCGGATTCTTTTTATGCGGCATAATGCTCGAGCCCGTGGTGAGTTCGTCGGGCAAAGTGATAAAACTAAAATTCTGACTCATAAAAAGGCATAAGTCGGTTGCCATCCGGCCAATGGTAGAGGCCAGGTTAGCCAGGGCAAAGGCGACAATGCGCTCTACTTTTCCACGACCCATCTGGGCATAAACCACGTTGTAATTCAGATCGTCGAAACCAAGCAGCCGGGTTGTAAGTGTGCGGTTTAAAGGAAATGAGGAGCCATAGCCCGCGGCAGATCCCAGCGGATTCTGATTGTTGATTTTATATGCGGACGAAAGCAATTGAAGGTCATCAGCAAGTGCCTCGGCATAAGCCCCGAACCATAATCCAAACGATGAAGGCATGGCCACCTGCAGGTGTGTATAGCCTGGCATGAGTATTTCCCTATGTTTTTCACTCTGGCTCTGCAGAACGCTAAAAAGAGTCCTGACCTGAGCTGCTATCTCCAATAAGCTATCGCGGGTAAATAAACGGATATCGAGCAATGCCTGGTCGTTGCGCGACCTGCCCGAATGCACTTTTTTCCCGGTATCTCCCAATTGTTTTGTAAGCAGTAATTCAACCTGCGAATGCACATCTTCAACACCCTGTTCAATACTAAAATTTCCTTTTTTAATATCATTATAGATTACAGCCAGGGCTTGTTTGAGGGAGGTTAACTCATCTGCTTGAAGCAAACCAATACTTTCGAGCATGGTAATATGTGCAAGTGTTCCCAACACATCCGATTCGGCCAGATAGAGATCCATCTCCTTGTCGCGGCCTACGGTAAAGGTTTCGATCATTTCGTTAACAGTAGTTCCTTTATCCCAGAGTTTCATAGAAATATATTTTAGCTTCGGTCACATTTTGCTTTTAAAATTACGGATTAAAATTCCAGCTTTTCCAGTATTTCGATATACAAATTTATCCCGTTTTTAATTTCCTCAGGGTAAATATACTCATCAGCTGTATGCGACCGGGCTGAGTCGCCGGGGCCCATTTTAACCGAAGTCCATGGCATTACTGCCTGATCGCTGCTGGTGGGCGATCCGTAACAATTGATATTCATTGCTTTAACAATTTTTACCAGCGGATGATCATCAGCAATAAATGATGAATTTAACCTGAGTGAACGGGCTGTAACTTCACATTTTAGGTTTTGGCATATAATTTCCAGTGTTTCGGCATTGCTGTAATGTTCATTTGGACGGACATCGACCACAAACTCACAAACATCCGGAACCAGGTTGTGCTGGTAGCCGGCTTTCACCTGGGTTACGCTCATTTTAACCGGTCCGAGTACTTTCGAAACTTTCGGAAACTGATATGTTCGTATCCATTCCATATCAGGCATTGCATTGTAAATTGCATTTTCACCTTCTTCGCGTGCGGCATGTCCCGGACGCCCCGAAGCTTTGCAATCGAGTACCATAAGACCTTTTTCGGCTATGGCAAGTTCCATAGTAGTCGGTTCACCAACAATGGCAAGACTGATCGGTTCAATCTGATCTTTTATAGATTCAATTCCATGATGCCCTGAAATTTCTTCTTCGGCAGTAGCTGCATAAATCAGGTTCCACTTTAAGCTTGGTTTTTGCGCAAAATACAGAAAGGTTGCCATCAACGAAACCAAAGGTGCACCGGCATCATTGCTTCCAAGTCCTATCAATTTTCCATCTTTTTCGGTTGGGTTAAAAGGGTCTTCCGTCCACGAACTGGTTGGCCTAACGGTATCGTGATGAGAATTCAGCAAAATTGTAGGCCGCCCTGCATGAAAATCAGGATGAACCACCCATACATTATTCAGATGCCTGTTCACATTTTGCCCTTTCGATTCCAGATATTTCTGAATGATATCTGCAGTCTGGTTCTCCTCCTTACTTAAAGAGGGAACACGTATCAGACTTTTCAGCACATCAAGCGCTTCGGTGTATAATTTATCGTTCATAATGAGATGCGGGTTCCTGTGTGCATGCCAAGTGCAACTGCACTGGTTATAATTACCTGTTTAACACCCTTGTTCAGTGCGTCGAAACTATTGTCAATTTTGGGAATCATTCCCGAATGAATAATCCCTATTTCTTTCAATGACTTGTATGATGCAGGTGTAAGCTCCTGAATTACAGTATTATCATCATCCGGATCAGACAATACTCCTGGTTTCTCGAAACAGAAAACCAGGGAAACTGCAAATAAACCTACCATTGCAACAGCGATAGCCGAAGCCATGGTATCGGCATTGGTATTGAGGAGCTGTCCGTTGCCATCGTGTGTAAGCGGTGCAACAACAGGTGTAATGCCATTTTGCAGAAGCATCGCAAATGCATTATGATTGACCAGGGTGATATCACCAACAAATCCATAATCGATGGTTTGAACCGGGCGTTTTTTTGCCGCAACCAGATTCAGATCTGCTCCTGTAAAACCGCCCGCATTGCATCCTCTTGCCTGTAAAGCGGCGACCGTTTTTTTGTTGACCAGGCCACCATAAACCATGGTAACAATATCAAGCGTGTCACTATCAGTTATTCTCCTGCCATCGACCATTTTACTCTGCAGGTTCAATTGCTCAGAAAGTTTTGTAGCAGCCCTACCTCCGCCATGTACCAATATTTTAAGTCCCGGCAAGGCAACAAAACGGTCCATAAAACCGGCAAAAGTAGCCTCATCTTCCAGTATGGCTCCTCCGACTTTTATGACGCTTAATGTTTCCTGCTGCTTTTCTTTCATTTTCGAATTAATTTATTGAAGTACAGCAACAAGTGCATTAATAACCATATCAACATCATTTTTATTGATACTCAAAGGTGGCAGGAGCCGCAATGTGTTTTTGCCACTGTAACCGGTAAATATTTTATGATTAAAAAGTAAATCTTTCCGGAGTTGTGTAATATCAAAGTCAAATTCAAGCCCAACCATCAAACCCATACCCCTGCTTTCTTTCAGGCCTTTCAGGGTTTTGGACCGTTCCATTAAATATTCGCCTACGATTGCGGCATTTTCGATAAGGTTTTCTTCTTCAATAACTTCCAGCACTGCTTTTGCTGCAGCGCTGGCAAGGTGGTTTCCGCCAAAAGTTGTGCCTAGCATTCCGTGCCAGGCCGTAAATGCTGGGCTTATCAGGACTCCTCCGACCGGGTATCCGTTTCCCATGCCTTTGGCAACAGTAATAATATCAGGTTTTATCACTGCATACTGATGCGCGAAAAATTTACCGCTACGTCCATACCCGCTCTGGATTTCATCCAAAATCAGGAAAGTGCCGTTTTGTTTACATAAGCGGTGCAACTCCTGTAAAAATTCAGGAGCAGGATTAAAAATTCCGCCAACTCCCTGTATTCCTTCGATGATTACAGCGGATACATCTCCTTTTTCAAGCAAAAAACGGGTAGCTTCCAGATCGAAGCGATCAACAAATTCCACATGATGGCAAGCATTGAAAGGCGCAACAATGGATGGATTATCCGTGCATGCCACCGCTCCTGATGTACGTCCGTGAAAAGCTTGTTTAAACGCAATCACCTTGCTTCGCTTGTTGGTAAAGGAGGCAAGTTTAAGCGCGTTTTCGTTAGCTTCGGCTCCTGAATTGCACAGAAACAGTGAATAATCAGGGTATCCTGATAATCGCCCCAGTTTTTCAGCCACTTCCTGTTGAAGGCTGATAATAACCGAATTGCTGTAAAACGCAATTTTATTAAGTTGATCCGTGATGGATTTTATATAATGCGGATGCGAATGGCCAATAGAAATAACTGCATGTCCTCCGTAAAAATCAAGGTACTGGTTGCCCTTACTATCTAAAATGCGGGTACCGATAGCCTTTACAGGTTCAATATCAAAAAGAGGGTAAACGTCAAATAGTTTCATTTTCAGTTATGGTTTCGTAGAATGTGGTAAAAACCCGGTAGCCAGATTGGGCAATTGGTGTGGTACTTCCAAAGTTAAAATGATACTGGTTAAAATCCAATGGATTTCAAATGTAATCCGGCATTTTCGGCTAATCCAAACATGAGGTTCATATTTTGAACTGCTTGCCCCGAAGCGCCTTTCAAAAGGTTATCAATCAGGCTGAGAATATACAGTTTATTGTCGATGCATTCGAGGTAAAGGATACATTTGTTTGTATTTACAACTTGTTTAAGATCCGGATTCACTTTGCTGATAAGCGTAAAAGGATGATCTTTATAAAAGTCAGAAAAGAGATTATCAATTTCAGCCTGGCTTTCGGAACATTCGGTATAACAACTTGTCAGAATTCCGCGACTGAAATTTCCACGGACCGGAACAAGATTTATGGATTTATTGAACGCCGGCTGCAAGTTATTGATACACATCACTATCTCTTTTAAATGCTGGTGTCTGAAAGGTTTATACACCGAAACATTGTTATTCCGCCAGCTGAAATGCGTGGTATCTGCCGGTGACTGCCCCGCTCCTGTTGAGCCGGTTATGGATGTAATATGAACTTCGTTTTTAAGCAGTCCGGCAGCCGCCAATGGCAGCAAAGCCAATTCAACAGAAGTTGCAAAACAACCCGGATTTGCTACGAACCGGGCCTTTTGTATCTTCTCGCGCTGCAATTCAGGCAATCCGTATACAAAATTGTTACTCTCATCGCGGAAATCAGTTGATAAGTCGATTACTTTAACATGGTCCGGCAAATTGTTCTGTTCCAGAAACAACACACTCTTGCCATGCCCTTTGCATAAAAATACAACATCGGTGTCCTCATAGTCAATATCGTTGAAAACAAGTTCCGTTTCACCTAAAAGATCTTTATGAACATGACAAACAGGTTTCCCCGCATTACTGTTGCTGTGTAAATATTTTACTTCCGCAAAAGGATGGAACAGCAGGATGCGTAAAAGCTCTCCGGCAGTGTAACCTGCGGCACCTTCGATGGCTACCCGTATTTTCCTGTTTTCTGTTGTATTCAATTGATTTTTAATTTGGTAATTGCATTAATAAAAGGTTATTCTGTTTACAATTTAAAATTCACGGGTTCTGGCACCCCTCTGTCCTTTGGACATCTCCCCTTGAAAAAAGGGGAGAACCAGATGAACAGGTTTGCCTTAAATTTGGACTCTTCTGATAACAGGCTTTATCCAAAACAGGTTCTGATTAGATTTTTCAGCTTTCTTTTAGACCGTTTTATTTTTATCCTGCACAAAACGATGGATCTTTAGTTGGTTACCAAGTATTTTGGTGAATCCTTTTACATCGTCGGCACTCCAGCCTTCGTTCATTTCGCCGTATTGCCCGAAACCTGCATTCATCATATCGAAATCGCTTTTTATGCCATCAATGTTAAAGCGATAAGGCTGCAGGTTTACAAATACTTCACCGGTAACTGTTTCCTGCGAATCGTCGAGGAATTTTTCGATGTTCCGCATCACAGGATCCAGGTACTGGCCCTCGTGAAGCAACATTCCATACCAATTGCCAAGTTGATCTTTCCAGTATTGCTGCCATTTCGTTAAAACATGCTTCTCGAGTGCATGATGCGCCTTGATGATGATCATGGGAGCGGCTGCTTCGAATCCGACACGGCCTTTTATGCCGATTATGGTATCACCGATGTGCATATCGCGCCCTACGGCATATTCCGAGGCAATTGCTTCAATTTTACGAATGGCATCCGTTTTCGAATAACTTACTTCGTTAACATGGGTTACTTCACCTTTATTAAAAGTCAAAACAAGGGTTTCTTCTCCCTCTTTTTTCAACTGCGATGGAAAGGCTGCATCCGGTAATGGAAGATGTGATGAAAGTGTTTCTTTGCCACCAATACTTGTTCCCCAGAGACCTTTATTGATGCTGTATTCAAGTTTTTTCCAGTCCGCTTCGAAGCCTTGTTTTTTCAGGTAATCGATTTCGGCATCACGCGAAAGCTGTAAATCGCGAATCGGAGTAGTAATGGTAATTTCCGGGGCAATAATATTAAAAACCAGGTCGAAACGCACCTGGTCGTTTCCGGCTCCGGTTGAGCCATGCACCACGTACTTTGCACCGATCTGAAGCGCATACTCTGCAATAGCAAGTGCCTGGAACATACGTTCCGAACTCACCGAAAGCGGATAAGTCCCGTTTTTGAGCATGTTTCCATAAATCATATACCGGATACACTTGGTGTAATACTCGTCCTCAATATTTAGTGCAACATGCGAAGTTGCCCCAAGCTGAATGGCCCGTTGCTGAATGGCATCGAGCTCGGTTTCCGAAAAACCGCCGGTATTCACTACGGCTGTATGGACTTCAAATCCTTTTTCAGTTGTTAAATACCTGGTGCAGAAAGATGTGTCTAATCCTCCGCTGAATGCAAGTACTGCTTTTTCTTTCATTGTAATAGTTTAAATAATCAGTTAATTTATTTTTAAAAGAACCAGAATAACCTCTTTTTTTCGATCAGCGCATTTGCAGGGCTAACGTTCTTCTTGTTAATACGTTGCATCAGAACAAATTGCTTGAATTTCATCCACCTGCCATATACGGGTAGAGGATGGGTAAGGGTTTCCGGTTCTTTGGTTTCGCGAACACCTTGTTTTTCCCATACCGGATCATAGATCATGCCGGTACACAGGCAATGCTTGCGCTCGGTGCGGGTCAGGATATCATAATTAACACAGGTTTGACACCCTTTCCAGAATGAATCATCATTGGTAAGTTCACTAAAGGTAACAGGTTTGTACCCCAACTCACTGTTTATTTTCATTACTGCCAGGGCGGTGGTAAGGCCGAATATTTTGGCTTCGGGAAAAAGCTCGCGCGACAAGGCAAATGCTGCCCGCTTTATATCTTTAGCGACACCGTGTCCACGGAATTCCTGCCTGACAATCAATCCTGAATTGGCTACAAACATTTTATTGCCCCAGCTTTCGATGTAGCAGAATCCTACAAACCTGTCGCCACTGGTAGCAATAACGGCTTTCCCCTGGTTAATTTTATCAATTATATATTGAGGTTCTCTTTTTGCAATACCGGTTCCACGAACTTTTGCCGAATCTTCAATTGTTTCCAGAATTTGCGAAACATAAACTATATCATTTGCAGTGGCAACACCCACTTTAATTTCACTCATTTCTTCGGGTATTTTAATTACTTTTTTTTATGTTAAATGAATTCGAGATGTTCAGGATAGCTATTAATCCATCCCGTTTGGGAGTCTTGATTTATCCGAATTAAGATTTATTGATTTTGCCGGGTCCGTGCAAGCTGTTAATCCAGTTTGCTTTCTACCTCAGGGATAACAGAACCCAGGGCTTTCATTATTTCTTTTTGGCTGTATCCTTCTCGCGGAATTACAAGGATTGTATCGTCGCCGGCAATGGTACCGGCTATTTCGGCTAGTTGGGACCTGTCAATATAAACCGCCACCGTTGACGCAAATCCCGGAAAGGTTCGTATCACAAAAAGGTGATTCGAAAATACCAGGGATAACACGCTGTTGAGAGGCATTAAGGGAGCATCTGCAAGTTGATTGTTTTGCTGCAGTTGATCATGCAGAATGTATATACTTCCTTTATCAGGATCAGCCAGTTTTCCGACACGCAGTTCTTTCAGGTCACGCGAAAGCGTAGCCTGTGTAAGTTCAAAACCAAGCAGCCGCAATGATTCCAGCAATTCTTCCTGGCTTGCTATTTTTGAATCCAGAATGATCCGCCTGATCTGGTTGTGGCGATCCGTTTTAGTGTTCATGTATATTTATACGTTTTCGTTGCAAATTTATACATTAATTTAATTGTCAAAACATTTTTTGGAAAATAAAGTCAAAAAAATAATTGCATCAGGCTACATTTCTTTGGAATTTATGCCGGCTTTCACAAGTCTTCACTTATTTTTGCATAAAAAGGATCTGATGGTTACGTTTCTGTTGTCTGTTGTTGCGCTTATTGCAGGCTACCTGATCTATGGCCGGTTTGTTGAAAAGGTCTTTGCTATAGATACTTCGAGGCCAACACCCGCAATTACAAAAGCGGATGGTGTTGACTATGTTCCCATGAGCTGGAGCAAAATATTCCTGATCCAGTTTCTGAATATTGCCGGTTTGGGGCCGATATTCGGAGCCATTGCAGGTGCAGTATGGGGCCCGGTGGCATTTTTGTGGATTGTTTTCGGGGCAATTTTTGCCGGAGCCGTTCACGATTTCATGTCGGGCATGATGTCGCTGCGTATGGGTGGGTTGAGCATTCACGCAATAGTGGGAAAATACATGGGTAATGGTGTGAAGTAGTTCATGAGCCTGTTTACGGTTGCCATGATGATTTTAGTTGGAGCAGTTTTTATTATGGGTCCGGCAAGGATACTTTCCGGACTCACCCCTGACACGATAGGGGTAACAGCCTGGGCAAGTATAATTTTTTTATACTATATACTGGCTACAATGCTTCCTATTGATAAACTGATCGGACGCATTTATCCTTTTTTCGGAATTGCCATACTCTTTATGGCTGTTGCAATTGGGGGAGCCATGATAGTTAATGGAATGCCAATACCGGAACTTATTCCTTCCGGACTTGTGAACATGAACGCAAATCCGGGTAAGTTCCCTGTTTTCCCAATGCTTTTTGTTACCATTGCATGTGGCGCCATTTCAGGGTTTCATTCCACACAATCACCTTTAATGGCCCGGTGCATCACAAACGAAAAATATGGCCGACGGGTTTTCTACGGCGCCATGATTACCGAGGGACTAGTTGCTTTGATATGGGCTGCCGTTGCTATGAGTTTCTTCGGCGGAGTGAGGGAACTCAATGATGTGATGGCTGTTGAAAAAGGAAATGCCGCCTGGATTGTAAATGAAATATCCAATACATTACTTGGCAGGTTCGGTGCGGTGCTGGCAATACTGGGTGTGGTTGCAGCTCCGATTACTTCGGGAGATACGGCTTTCAGGAGCGCCCGGCTAATCGTTGCCGACTTCTTCCGGCTCGAACAAAAAACATTCAAAAACCGTATGATACTTGTAATCCCATTGTTTGCAATTGGATTTCTGCTTACACAAATAGACTTTGCCATCATCTGGCGGTATATGGCATGGTCGAACCAAACACTGGCAACCATTGTGCTATGGGCAATTACCATTTATTTAGCCACTGAACTGAAAAATTATTGGATAACACTGATACCGGCGGTATTTATGTCGGCGGTTGTATCGGCATATTTACTTGTTGCTCCGGAAGGGTATAGTATCAATACTTTTTACGGACAAATTACAGGAGGAATAATTGCTGTTTTATTGATGATGTGGTTCCTGGTATGGAACAATTCGACAAAACAAATTACACCCGTTAACCTGCCTTAACTACGCGCATTTTAATGTATTCCAATTCTTAACAATAATATTACACTACTGTTAGCAATCAGGGTCAAAAAGACTAAATAACAACCATATCGAATGAAAAGACATTTTATTATTTTATTGGCAATAGGTCTATTACATATTAATGGACAAACGCAAACGAATTCTATAAAACCAGAACAAACGATTTTTGCATGTGGAGGAGCTATTAATAAAAAGTTTATTCAATATGTAATTGATTTAACAATTAAGCAAAATCCGAAAGTTTGTTTTGTCCCGACTGCTAGTGCAGATAATGAAGACGAAATAAAATATTGGAATTCTATCTGTAAACAATTATCGCTTGAACCTTATGTTCTAAAAGTTTGGTTAAGCTCCAATAAGTCTAACAAGTCGTTCGAGGAAATTTTGCTCAGCATGGATGCTATTATTGTTGGAGGTGGGCATACTTTAAATATGATGGGTATTTGGAAAGCTCAGGGAATTGACAATATCCTAAGGAAAGCGTTGGATAAAGGCATTATCCTTGCCGGAGGAAGTGCCGGTTCCATTTGCTGGTTTCAAAACGGCATAAGTGATTCTCGTCCTGTTAATTTGAGTGTAGTAAATGGACTTTCCTTTCTTCCGGCCAGCAATTGTCCTCACTATTCTGACAGTCTAAAGAAAGAAGCTTATCATGAACAGATAAAAAACAAAAAAATTAATGCAGGCTATGCTTGTGATGATCGTTCAGGTGTCCTTTTAAAAAATTGCAAATTTGTAGAAGCAGTAAGTATAGACGATATCAACAATTCCTATTTTGTCGCACTGAAGAACGGAACTATTCAATCTACATTGTTAAAATCAAGAATACTGATAAATAAAGATGCTTTGCCAATAGCAGCCTATACTTCAATAGATGTTAATAAGGCTGTGAAAGATTTTCCCGAAATGTATGACCAAACTTCACCTTTAAGTGCATTTGTTTCACTTAAATACATATTTGCCAATGGACAAGAGTCGAAATACAAACAAGTAGTTAGTTATTATCTTAAAGACCGCTTGAGCGATTCCGCTTCCGATATTAAGGTAAATGAAAATCAACGAAATAAGTTTTTACATACTAAGATAAACAGAGTGTTGGTTTATACGGATTCAGTAGCTGGGGTTATCAATAAAGTGTCAGCTGACTATTTCGGTTTATGGTTTTTCTATAAGGAAAATGCTGAATGGCTGAGTGCAGGCGAAGATTTTGGAGGTTATACAATCTTTGAATCCGAAATAACTTTTCGTGAAAAAGCAAAAATGCATATGGAAAAAGTACGAAAATTAACCCTGAATCGCTGACAAAGCCTATAAATAATGGCGGGTGAAGTATATAATTGAGATCCCGATTGCTATCGGGATTGTCGCCCGTACCAGCATCGGTGTTGGTTGACAGGAACGAAGCACGCAATCCGCCACTATTTATAGCCTCAACCGATTTATATCTGGAATTCGGGTATCTGCCAAATTCGAAAATCACCGGCAAATTGTCTCAGCATTAATTTATATGACTACGGCTTTATTGCCTTCAACACACGTAAATTTATATTATCTGACAGTAAAATAAAATAAATTCCTGAAGGGAGTCTGGAAGTATCAAATAAAACAATATCGCTGTTCACAACTTTGCCTGAAAGTAATACGCCTTGAAGATTATACAAATATGCTTTATAGGAAAGAAATTTACTGTTCAGCATTAATTTGAGTTGATCTCCTGATGTAATAACAGATATAGATTCTTCCTTTTCGTTGCTACTATTGATTCCGTCAGAAAGCATTACCTGGTTTGTAATAGTTATATCCATTGAACCAGATGCTCCCGATCCATCAGCAGCAGTAGCCACGGTTCTTATTACTCCGTTATAAACAGCAGTTACGAGACCTGTTTCGTTGATGCTTGCCTGCCCGGTGCCATTAATTATGGACCAGGCTACCGTTTTGCTTGTGGCGTGTGCCGGCAGGACAGTCGCATCAAGTTGAAGCGTTCCTTTGTCAGTCGCAATGGTGATAGCTCCACCAGCTCCGGTAACGGTTACAGAACTAATAAGTGTTATCTGGTTGGAAATAGAAATATCCAGCGTGCCAAATATACCCGATCCGTCATTTGCCGTTGCACGCGCTGTTACAGTTCCGTTTTTTACCGCTGTTACAAGGCCTGTGGCGCTGATACTTGCCTGACCGGTGCCATTAACAATTGACCATGTTACCGTTTTGTTTGTGGCGTCTGCAGGCAGTGCGTTTGCATTAAGCTGAAGCGTTCCTTTGTCAGTCGCAATAGTGGTTGCCCCGCCTGTTCCGGTAACGGATAAAGAA
>JBBQSY010000044.1:0-27573 GCA_038213495.1 Bacteroidales bacterium | reverse complement strand
ACGCATTAAAAAAAGACCCAAGTCTCAAATCCCAAATCTCAAGAACCAAGGCCTACTCTTAAACCCCGCTTGGAATTGGAGATTGGAATTTGGAATTTGAGATTTAATGAATGTGGAAATTTATCCCGTTTTAAGTATAAGTAAATGTCCTGACATTAAAAGGAGTAAATTCTCAATACATATTCTTGTTCTTGCATTAAAACAAAAGGATTGGCTGCTTTTTGAATGACTAATTGTGTTATATGGAATTTGGTAAACATCACATAATCATTAATGCGGGAGATATAATTGGCGCTTTGTTATAAGCGGCTGAAATAGAAAATACGCCTGCTGTATCAAAAAAAAACAAGGAGCTATAGCAAAATCTATAGCTCCCTCTTTTATTGGTAAAGTGCTTATTAACAGATACCTTTTATCTCCTGTTAGGTTTTGTTTCGGACGATCTTTCCGTTCTCTTCGATTCCGATCTTTTAGAACCTGATCTGCTTGGCTCCGATCTTTTGGTTTCTGATCTTTTGGTTGCAGATCTTTTAGTCTCGGATGAGCGGTTGGGACTTGCTTGTCGTGGCTCACTCCGTTTTGTATTTGATCGCATGTCCGGTGTGTTTTTCCGGGGCTTCTCGCTCCTGGTATTTACGGCAGGACGCGGAGCCGATCTATTCTCACTCGGCCTGGTTTCCTTCTTATTCACATCCCGGCTTTTGACATTTCGGTCATTACCTTGCCTGACGGCAGGCTTATTGTTGCTACCCCTAGCCGGAGACTGGTTTACATTTTTTCTTGAATCCTGTCGGTTCAGGTCCCGGTTTGCATCGCTTCGGGTATTCGAACGATTCCGGTTATCCGGATACCTTTTCAGGTAATCCGCCGAACCTTGTTGCCTGGTATCCGGTCGTGAGTAGGTGCTTTTATACGCTCCGCTCTTCCGGTGCTCGTATACTGTATTGGAATAGGAGCGATGCGTATTATAGTAATGATCGTTCCAATGTGCATACCTGTAGGTGTGCCATGGACGGTAATATCCATAATAGTAGTTATTCCAGTGCGAGTGGTATCCGTAGTAATAATCCCAGTAGTATGGACGCCATGGGTTCCAGTAGGATGGGTAATAACCCCAGTACCAGGGCGAATGCCACACCACATAGGATGGCAGGAACATGTACCTGATCAATGGCCAGGTTGATACTTCAACATAGGTAGTTCTGTGTACAACTACATTCTCGCCCCGCACAATTTGAGTATTGCCGGTGTACCCGGGATTAGGCGTTTCGGCAGCCGAACCATTATCAGCATAATTGGGCTCTATGATGTAATCCCTGCCGTACAGGGCTTCGTCGCCGATTAACTGAACCTGCACATTGTTGCTTCCGTTTCTTTGAACCGTAAATACGGCAACGTCCTGGTTTTCCTTGGCATTAACTGCAACCTGCAACACAATGGTGTGATCATTCCCGTCAGGATAATCAATTACCCTGATGTAATCAATTTTATTGTCTTCGTTCAGGTCGAGGTTATTGATTTTCGAATTCTCGGCATTCAGGTTTCTTTCAAAAGCTTCCAGCGTTTCTGATTCCTGGAATAGTTTCATAACGGCAAACAGGTTCAGGTTATCACCCGGAAGATTCAATCTTTCTGTATTGTAGTCCTGAGCGGTTGCTGTAAAGCCCAGAGCAAACAACAGAACAAAACTGACTAAAAACTTTAAACGTTTCATGGCTAAATTTATTAATTAAGGCTTAAATATTCACCTTAGGTTTCATATTTAGATTAATGCAATAATTGTACCATTACCTTTTTTGGATTAAAAGGAATTGATTATTTACATGTTTTATTATCCGGGCAGCTCTCTCAATAAACAGGATTTCCGGAATTGGAGAAACCTGCTATGCCTTTTATAGCAAGGTTTATGGCTATAGTTTTTATTTTTTTATTTTGAACAAAGCAATAAAATTTGCTGTATTTTTGTATTAATTTAAAACTAAAAAAGATTAAAACAATCAAAAGTTTAGCAATTGTAGCAGCAGTTATAATTTTAACATCCTGTTCAACTACAACCAAGTTTCCGGTTTCGTCTGTTACACCGGCTGCCGTTATAACTGCTGTAAAAAAGACAGATAAGAACAACAATTTTAAAATCAATGTAAAAGCTAAGCATTTATCCAGTCCCGACAGGATCAGTCCACCTAAAAACGTTTTTGTAGTATGGGCTGTAACAAGCGATAATGGAATCAAGAACCTGGGTCAGTTAACCAATAAGAATGCAAAAACAGCAAATTTAAAAGCTACAACCGCTTTTACCGTACTACAGATTTTTATTACAGCCGAAGACCAGGGAAATGTTTCATACCCCGAGGGTGTGGAGATATCGAGAACTATTTTTAATAATTAAGATATGAATTTTGTCAAAAAAACCATAATCATACTGTTTTTGTTGATTGTGTTTTTGTTTGCGTTTCAAAATTTCGAAACCGTTGACATCACATTTTATAAATGGCATGTGGAAATTCCACTAACCCTGGCCATTATTGCAACCTATATTGTAGGAGCATTAACGGGAGGCTTGCTCTTTTCTTTAATGATAAAAGTTATTGCCATGGATAAAAAACCCGTCCCCGGAAAAACAGAACTATAATAACGAAGAAATGAAATTGTATGGAATACCTGGCCCTGGATTAGTTTAATCCGGGGCTTTTTTTTTGCGTATCAAAAATTAGTAATTATTTCAAAATAAGTTCCTTAAGCTTTTATCTGTTTAAAGTGTAATTTTTTCACCTTTTGCATGATCAAAAGTTGAGTAAAAATCTAGACTTAATACAATTTCAGTGTATTTCATGTGTCATTGCTAATTTTTTATAAGAAATAATTGCTAATTAATACATTCCTGGCAATCATGGCTAATTCTACGTCAGGTTTTTTGCCACGCCACAGTTTATCCCGTTTTTGCGGGACAAGCCGTTCGCTTGAAAAGATCGAACAAATAAACTTGCATCACATCAGCGCTCACTTCTGCATGGCTTGAAATGCCCCACGCTCACAAAACCTTCCTCGAACTACTACTGAAATTCTATTATGTCAGCCCTTCAAAAGATAGTTTACCTATATAAGACATTGATTTGGGTAAGTTATTTTGAAAGTTTCACTTAGTAACTAGTCAGTCCGGAAATAATATATTTTGCCACAGATTTCACAGATTTCACAGATTTCACAGATTTGCATAGAATTAAAACTGCTTTCATCAGTTTCCTAACAAAAAACAGGTGTCTGGCATTTAAACTTATCTGTGTAATCAGCGTAATCTGTGGCTTATATTCATTCCTTATTACATACAAGAGGCTGATTAGTTACAAAAATTATATTTTCTCAATTTCCTTATGATTCGATTAATCTACTCAATCTTCCTTATCACATTTTCATTGAAGTATCCGGGTAAATGGATCGGATAATGACTTTCCGAGTGTTAAGTATAGACGAAATTTGTAAATTTGGAAGCCGTACTAAGGATATAGACGGGAATTCAAAATCGGCAATGCCAGATTTGAAACCGGTTTGTCCGTTTCGCCTTACTAATGGTAACCTCTGGATATACTCGTATTATTGAATTGTTACTCTAAATTCCCCTTTTATGATTAAACAAATCCTTTTTATGGCTCTTTCAATACTTTACTTGAATATTCAGGTAGTTAAAAGCCAGGCAGCAAATGTTCCTGTTAAAGTTGCAGTAATAGGTCTAACACATACCCATGTTCATTGGATTTTAGGCCGTGAAAAAAACAGTGATATCGAAATAGTTGCTATAGTTGAGTCTAACAGGGAACTTGCTGAAAGATATTCGAAACAGCATGGTTTCAGCATGGACATTGTGTTTAACACCATGGAAGAAATGATGACCAAAACCAATCCGGAAGTGGCTACTGCTTTTGGCAGCATTTACGACCATTTAAAAGTGGTTGAGTTTTGCGCGCCGCGTGGAATTCACGTTATGGTGGAAAAGCCATTGGCAGTAAGCCTTGAACACGCCGAAAAGATGAAAGCTATGGCTGATAAATACCATATCCTTTTACTTACCAACTACGAAACATCGTGGTACAGCTCGAATAAAAAAGCATGGGAATATATTATTGATCAAAAAAAGGCTGGTGAGATACGTAAAATCGTTTTTCATACCGGGCATCAGGGGCCTTTTGAAATAGGCTGCAATCCTGAGTTTACCGAATGGCTGACCGATCCGGTATTGAATGGGGGCGGAGCACTGACTGATTTCGGCTGTTATGGCGCCGATATTGCCACCTGGCTGATGAAAGGTCAAAAGCCGGTTTCTGTTTTTTGTACCACGCAACAAATCAAGCCGGATATCTATCCCAGGGTTGATGATGACTGCACTATTTTGCTTACCTACCCTAAAGTACAGGTTATTATACAGGCCTCTTGGAACTGGCCTTTTAATATCAAGGATATGGAAATATACGGGCAAACCGGCTACCTGGTTTGTGATGACAGAAACCATATCACCTACCGTTGGGCAAATACAGATGAAGCAGCTAAAGAAACCTTGACGGATAATCAACCGCCATACAACGATCCGTTTGTTTACCTGGCAGCGGTTGTACGAAAACAGATAAAGCCGGCGGCTTTCGACCCGTCGTCCATTGAAACCAATATGGTGGTGATGGAAATACTGGAAGCGGCAAAGAAGAGCGCGAAGAGCGGGAAGGTGATAAAGTTTTAAGTAACGGTTTAGCAGAATAAAATGCCAGATTTATTTTACCTGCTCAACCTCCCAGCCAGTGAGCGTTTCCTTTTGAGCGCGTGGTTTCATCCAGTTTGAACAATTGCTGTGGCATCACAGAAAGCTACTAAATGCCATTCAATTATAAACAAACTGTAACCGACGATCATTGGGCTTATAATACCGGCTTAAGATGAGCATATTGACAGCTACCATTTACCAACGCTTTTCGTATCAACCAGCATAAGCATTGAACGGGAGGGAATTGTGGTTTTTCCTTTTTGCACCCGGTTGAAGCCACTCCCAGTTAATCCTTTTTCATTGATTTCGTTTCCATTGGCTACTATGCGCCATTGCCCATCAGGAAGCGAAACTTCGGAATCCAAAGCATCAGCATTAAAAAATACAAGTATATCTTTCCATTTATCATGGTTGGCATTCCCCGAAATTCTGTATGCTACCAGCAAAGGATTGGATGTATCTGTAAAGCTGAGGTTCTGCGCGATCATATCTGTAGTTGGCATGCGAAATGCAGGGTGGTTTTTGCGAAGCGCTATAAGCTGTTTGTGGTAAGCGTAGACATCTTTGTATTTTGTTTTACGGTTCCAGTCGAGGCTGTTTATACTGTCGGGTGCATTGTACGAGTTTTCGTTTAATTGTTTGGTTCGTGCAAATTCGTCGCCGGCATGGATAAAAGGCACTCCCTGGCATGTTAATACAATTGCATTGGCGAGTTTCTGGATTTTTATTTTTTCCTTTTCAGGCAGATTGTTGCACGATAATTGTATTTTATCCCAAAGGCATGGATTATCATGACACGAAGCATAAACAATGGTTTGTGCAGGTTCAGTTACATAGGGAGCTTTGGTGTAATTCACTTTCGAATAATCTATTTGCGGATGTTTTGTTCCTGCCACGATTCCAAAACGGATGCTTTCGTCAAGGCTTTTATTCCCGCACATAAATCCGGATTCTTTGCTGTTAGCCCAATGGCCGCGTATTGCATCCCGTATTTCGTCGCTGAACACGGCAATCCGGTCGAGTTTGGCAGCATTTTGTTTAATGGCACGATCAGCCTCGGGTAAAGGTGAATTTCCTGCTGTCCAGCCTTCGCCATACAGGAAGATGGAACTGTCGATTTTATCGAGTGCTGCACGGATGTCATTCATGGTTTCGATATCGTGAATGCCCATTAAATCAAAACGAAAACCGTCGACATGATATTCCGAAGCCCAGTAACAAAGTGATTCGATCATAAATTTCCGCATCATCGGATGTTCGGAGGCAGTTTCGTTTCCACATGCCGAAGCATCGGAAAACTTATTATTATTTGTCATCCTGTAATAATAGCCGGGCACCAGTTGTTCAAAACCTTTATCGGTACCTCCGGTATGGTTGTACACCACGTCAAGTATCACCCGCAAGCCGTTATCGTGCAGTGCCTTAACCATTTGCTTGAATTCGGTAATACGTACATTCCCTTCGTAAGGGTTAGTTGAATAGGAACCTTCCGGCACATTATAATTCTGAGGACTGTAACCCCAGTTGTATGCATTGTCTTCCGGTTTTGTTTCGTCGATGGAGCTGAAATCCGCAACGGGTAAAATATGAACATGCGTGACACCCAGATCAAGGATATGATCCAGGCCTGTTTTCTCACCGGCCGGATTCAACGTTCCTTTTTTGGTGAAACCCAAATACTTTCCTTTTTCTTTAGTGCCCGACGAAACATTCATGGATAAATCGCGGGTATGTATCTCCCAGATAATAATATCGTTGAAACTTTTTAAAGGCGGGCGTTTATCCTTTTCCCAACCCTTGGGATCTGTTTCTTCCAGGTTTACAATCATTCCTCTTCCGCCATTTACCCCGACTGCTTTTGCATAAATATCGGCAACTTCATTCATCCATTTGCCGGAGGATTGCACCTGGTAAGTGTAATATTTGTTTTTCCAGTCACTACTGAGTGTATAAACCCAGGTACCCTGTATGTCTTTTTGCATGGTATCGGTCAAAATACACGTTCCATCTTTTCCCTGATCGTAAATCCGAAGCTTCACCACCGTTGCCGTTGGCGCCCACACACGGAAATTTGTCATTTCAGGTGAATAATTTACGCCAAGATCGGTTCCTGTGTAAACAGGGAATATGGTTTGCTTGTCCTGGGCATTTGCAACCATAACAAGACCTGAAATCAAAAGGACCGGCAATGTTTTGTATATGCGGGAAAGATTTTTACTATTCATCGGTAAAGTATTTTTATTTTTATCAGTCAGTAAAAATATGTATAAAATGACCTCCCGGCAAATCAGATAAATATTAAGTATCAGTTCGTGATAAATATATGCTTAACCTTACATTTCTTAAAACATCAATATGAATGTATTTCAATCCTTATGCACACTGCATGAATTTACTTTATCTCCTCAATCTTCCCTATAATCTTCGAAAGAGCCTCGCTTAATTTGTCTTCGGGAGCGATAATATTGTAATCGCCCCAAAAAGTGTTATCGTTGCTGTAGGGTGCATCCGAAAATACCACATTGGGCTTTATAACTTCCTGTCGGGCAAATTTTACTACCTTGGCTGTATCTATATGGCAGGTGGCAAGTTCGAGGAAAGTATCAAAATTATCGGATGACAGGCGGTTGCGGTAGCGTGTTTTTAATTTAATATCGGCACGGACATGATTCAGGTAATACTTTCCGTTATACGGTGTATAACTTACTGAATAGCTTAGGTTTTCGAATTTCACCTTTAGTTTCCGGCTTTTTTTAAGGATCAGATTTTCGGCTGCCTCATCCAGAAATGCCGGATTTATTTCGAAATCAGCGCCCAGTATGGCAAAACTTTCCTTTTCGATATAGAGTGTGCCTTTGAATAATGCTTCGCTGACACCCTGGTTCTGCACAAAGGTTATAGCAAAGGCATCCTTCGAATTGTACGACACGAGATCAGAATAAGTATACGTATATTGGTTGGGTTGGGTAAAATCAATGAAGCCCGGAACGCTTTTAACTATATCTAGTTGCAAAGCGGAAAGTATACCTGCCTTTAGCTTGAGGAAAACAGTGTCCCTGGTATCGGAATTCTGAATTTTCCTGGATTTTAACAGCTTCACCTGGTCGGATTGCTCGTCGAGCGCATACGATGATTTATAAACTTTGAAAACTGCCTCGGAATAGCTTAGGTACCGGTTATTTTTCTGAACGCCTTCGCGGTAAAACGAGGTAGTATACACGGGTTCCATACGATTGTTATCAACCCGTTTCTCCATGGCCTTTTCAATAATGGAAACCGGATCGATGTAACGGATAATCACTTCCTGTATGGATATAATTCGCCGGTTGAGGTAGATATCTACCTGTTGTTCGTCGAGCAATTGTATCGGAATTTTCTGGCTCATAAAACCCATATGCGAAACCACTAAATTGGACCCGGAGAAAGATGCAGGTATCTTAAGTGTAAAAAAACCATCGGCATTGGTTATGGTTCCAATATTTTCTTCAATAATCCCGATTGTAGCGTAAGGAATAACTGTTTTGTTTTCGTTATCGAAAATGCGGCCTTTGATAAGTATGTTTTTTACAGAATCTACCGTGGTTGTGGCAGGCTGCATACGGCTCGCTTCTCTTTTCTCCCGCTGCACTTTATAAATCAGGATATGCTGTCCGATTACTTTATAGCTAAGTTCGGGGTTTGCCAGTATATTATCGAGCACCTGTTTCAGCGGTTCATTTTCGGCTGACAGTTTTACCCGCTTATCGCTTTCAACCACCTGGCTGTCGTATATAAAAAGGCAACCCGTACGGTCGGATATCAGGTTGAGTGCATTGTAGAGTGTGGTATGTTGTTTCGGTAAAGTGATATTTTTATCCAGAACCGATTCCTGGGCATTTGCATTGGTGAAAGGAAATAGCAAAAAGCCTGTACACAACATACAGGCTAAAAGCAAAGTGCTATTGATGCAGGATACAGAATTATTGGTTCTGCGCTGCGTTTCCCTTGTTTTCTGATAATACGACAGATCCATTTATGTTTTGGCTTTTCAGGTTCAGAGTCGTACAAATAAGTTCGGCCATGGTTCCTGCAGTCTCTCTGCCAAATGTAACTGTGAGTTTCCGGTTCCCGGTTTCTTTTTCCGCAACTACAAATGTAGTGTTGAAATTCCGATTAAGCACAGTAATAATATTCTGAAGCGATTCGTCCTTAAAGTGCATGTGCTGTGTATACCATGCATTGGCTTTGCTGTAAGCATGTTTTGTTTTAACAAGGTTGTTCTTAAATGTGCTTACTTTTTCGCCTGCCGTTACCAGTTCGGTATGTGCAGGATCCTTTTTGAGGCTGACTTTCACTTTGCCGCGATCGACATAAAGTTCAAAGCCTTTGCCATCCTGGGTTTTCACATTAAAGGCAGTGCCCAACACTTCAATAATGGCTTCATCGGTTTCGATAATAAAAGGTTTATCGGGATTCGGGGCAATGTCGAAAAAGGCTTCCCCTTTTAATTCTACATTTCGCGACTTGTTTTCGAACTCCTTCGGGAACGAAAACAATGAATTCTGCGCGATATAAATTACAGAGCCATCGTTGAGTGTTTTGATAAGTGTATTGGCTTCGTTTCCTGTGTTTAACTGAACCATTTCCACAGCGGGCTTATGGTTGAGTGCATTGTAAATCACAGAACCTACTCCCGCTAAAATTATTATAACAGCGGCTGCCCTGAGCAGTTTTGGCATCCTGTTGTTGCTGATTGTATTACTTTGTAAGGGAATAAGCTTTTCATTATCCAGGCGGGCATGCAGTTTATTCCATGCCTTGCCTGCATCCGGAACTTTTGGATCTTTCATTTCTTTAAGTGCTGACCATTGTTTCTTCATTTTCTCTATGCTGATTTTATTCTCTTCCGAAACAACTGATTCATTTATAAAAGTAGTTGCTTCCACTTCGCTCATTTCACCACTCAGGTATCTTGCAAGTGTTTCGGTTTGTATTTGGTTAGTTTCGTCTGTTTTCATAATGCGAGTGGTTTTAATGCGGGTAATTGGTAATCGTTATTCTTTACACGGGGCAATATATCAATTGATAATTTTCAGGTCTTCTTCTCTGAATTCTTTAAGTGTTTTCCTGAATATCTGAAGCGCTTTTCCCATGTCGGCCTCAACAGTTTTTACTGAAATGGAAAGAATTTCAGCAATCTCCCGGTATTTCTTCCCTTCGAACCTATTCATCCTGAACACGCGTGCACATCGTTCGGGCATCTGTTGTAATGTAGCATTTACAGCTTTTTTGAGTTCATTAAATTCAATGTCTGCTTCATTTACTGCAGAATTTTTATCTGCTGAATTGCTCATGACCTGCTGTGCGTGTATTTGGGTTATGGCCACATGCCCAAGATAGTGCAGGGCATTGTTACGGATGGATTGGTATAAATACGCGTTCAGAGAAAGCTTAGGACTGTACGAATCCCTGTTTTTCCAGAAGTTATAAAAGAACTCCTGCACTATATCTTCTGCCGTATCCATATCCTTCAGAATTTTGCTGGCATGATGGCACAATGGCTCGTAATACTTAACAAAAAGTTGTTCAAATACGCGGATGTCGCCAGCCTGTATTTTTTTCTGTATGTATAAGTCATTGAGGTTCATGAATGTATTTAGCGTAGGGGTTAGGTGGCAGGGATTTCGGATGTCGGAGTTCGGATCTGGGATTTAAGGAAAAGAACCTGATAAATTAATTCTTTGGTGCAGAAAATGGAATTGAGATGTCGGAAGTTCCGAAAAGATCGGACTTCCGACATCCGAACTCCGGATTCTGTTCTTTTATTTCTTCATGCTTTTCGAAAGCTTTTTAATTGCACTCTCAATGGATTGTTCAGGTTCGATGATGTTGGAACTGCCCCAGAAATCAGGATCACTAAAATTCTGAACTTTTTCTGCAAACACCATATTGTATCTGAAAACTTCCTTTTGTGCAAATTTAGCGATATTATCCTCGTGCCTGTCGGTAATGGCCACTTCCGACATAACAGTGTAGTAGTTCTTGAACAGTCTCTTCTTCCAGTCGCAACGGAATTTAAGGTCAACACGTACATAATTAAGATAAAATTTGCCAGCCTGCTCTTTATACGTTACCAGGTAGCTGGTAGAAGTTGGCATAAAGATCAGTCCCATGGGTTTTTTCTGAACAAACACCCGGGCGGCTTTATCTTCATCATTCAGATCAAGGCTGAATTCGGCTCTTGTGATCGCTATTTTATCCTGAGAGATATAAAGTTTGCCGAAATACAGTGGTTCTTCCTTGATAATGTTAGGTGAAAAACTAATGACCCAGTTCGGTTTGTTGTCGATATTAACCAATGAGCTAAATTCAAACTGGTAATTATCGAGATTATCCAAAGCTATACTGAGATCGGTATTCTTAACAATGTCGAGCAACATGGCAACGTTTGGCCCGCCCTGTAACTGAACCATCAGGGTATCTGCTTTTTTAACATTCGTTCCTTTGCGGCCTTTGTAAATTTTAACCTGGTCGTCCTGGTAACTCCCGTAGGGGGCCTTATAAATATCAACTACGGCTTCGGAAATGGATATATAATCGCGGCGTTGCCTTATGGTTTCGCGGTAAAAACCGGTCATCATATTCGGGACCTCACTATAGTTTTTCTTTACATTTTTAAGCGCCATCTCTACAATTCCACGGGCATCTTTTGGTATTACAGTTATTTCACTGAGCATAAGATACTGCGGATCGAGATAGAATGTTTTGTTTTTTCCTTGGGATTCGTTGATCTTAAACTTTGTAGTGGCATAACTGATGTGAGATACCTCGAAAATATCAGTTTTCAGAGAATTATTCACTTTGAGTGTAAATTCTCCATCGGTGTTGGATACGGTTCCTACTCCGGTTCCGGGAACAGAAATAGTAGCATAAGCAATCTTTTCACCTGATTTGCTATCCTTTAGTTGTCCGGATACGGTTGCATAGGAGTCGTCGGCGTTTTGTGCATACACAGAGCCAAATCCCGACATAAACAGAATGAGGATGCTGACATGCAATACATTTTGGATTAAGGTTTTCATGACTTCAGGGTTTTATGAATTAGTATTTCACAGCGGTTTACATATATAAGATACCCCGGAAAGGAAATACCCTATGAATTTCCGATTTTTTTTTCAAAACAGAGACATTTTTTTTTCAATGGGAGCTGATTCCAGTGTCTGCACACCCAGGATTCCAGTGTCTGCACACCCGCAGGGTGTCTGACACTGTAATATCGTTAAATCTTTTTAGAAATCCCCTAAACAAAAACGCCCTGCTAATGGTTTATATATCAAACTTATAAAAATGAACACATTTTACACTATTTCCTTATTACTACATTCGTGGAACCGCTGGCTTATTCTGATAGCCGGTATTATTGTCATGGCTGCTGCAATTAAAGGACTTTCCTCGAAATCGGCTTACAGTAATTTTCAAAAAAAATGGGCGCTTGTTTTTTTAAGCAGCCTGCACCTGCAGTTATTGGTAGGACTGGTTTTGTATTTCTTTTTGAGCCCGGTAACGATACAGGCTCTCAGTAATTTTGGCGCAGCTATGAAAGACCCTGTTCTTCGTTTCTTTGCTGTTGAGCATGCTTTTGTAAACGTAATTGCCATCGCACTTGCTCAAACCGGAAGCATCCTTGTAAAAAGGAGAGCTGATTCAGCCGCCAAACACAAACAAACACTTATCTGGACAGGCATAGCATTTTTTCTGATCCTGCTGATGATACCAATGGGGATGATGGGTGTTGAACGGCCCTGGTTCAGGTTTTAAAATGCGATACTGTCAATATATTGTTTCATGATCAAAGAATCTATGCTTCGGTATATCACTTTTTTACGCGGAATAAATGTTTCTGGTCATAAAATTATAAAGATGGAGGCTTTGCGAAACGCATTTTCCCTGTCCGGATTTAAGGATGTAAAAACCTATATCCAGAGCGGGAATGTTGTGTTTAATTCTGTTGAACAGGAGCCGGAAGCATTAATTGTAAAAATAGAGGATCTGATTGAAACTAATTTTGGATTCCGCACCGATGTGATCCTGCGTAAAGTATCTGATATAAAATCAATCGTAAACTCCCCGGGTTTTCAACCTCTGGTATCGGATGACAAAAGAAAGTATTATATAACTTTTTTGAAAAGTGAATACCATGAACCGATTGCTGTTCCTGTGTTTTCTAAAAATGACGATGTAGAGATTTTTCACCGCGAAGGGAGTAATTTATTCTCCGTTTGTACTTTATATAAAGGCAAGTATGGTTTCCCCAATGCATTTATTGAAAAACTAACGGGTATTCCGGCTACAACCAGAAATCCGCTTACATTGGCTAAAATATCAGATCTGTGATTTCGATACCGTCACCTTCCTTCCATGCATTATTCTCTTCGTAATATCTATTTCATGGAATGTAACCGATCTGCAACTGCCTGCATAGTCAGATAGGCCTTTGTAATTGAGTGAAAAGGATTGTATGCCGGTATTCAACAAAGTCCAATGCATCTGGTTCCGGAAAGGAAAGCCGGTACTCGGGGATTCCTTATCTTCGCAGTGTTATACTAAACGATTCCAATGCCTGCTTCACAATGGCTTAGCCGCACCGGTTTACTTATAGGGGAAGAAAAACTCACTTTGCTCCGCGAAAAACATGTACTTATCGCTGGTCTGGGCGGAGTTGGTGCCATGGCTGCTGAACAGATTTGCCGCGCCGGTATTGGCAAAATGACAATTATTGATGGCGACACCGTTCATACAAGTAACCGGAACCGCCAACTTCCGGCCCTGGTAAGTACCGAAGGAACAGCAAAAACAGAAGTGATGGCGAAACGTCTTCTGGATATCAATCCCGACCTGAAACTCACAGTGCTTAACGAATACATCAAGGATGAACGCACCCTTGCGATATTGGAACAGGGTTATGATTATGTAGTTGATGCCATCGATACTCTTTCGCCAAAAGTATTCCTGCTATACACCTGCATTCAGCTTGGATTGCCTGTGGTTAGTTCGATGGGTGCCGGCGGGAAATATGATCCTTTGCAAATTCAGGTAACTGATATTGATGAATCGTACAATTGCAAGCTGGCTTACTATATGCGTAAGCGACTTCACAAAATGGGGGTTGTGAAAGGAATTAAAGTCGTTTTTTCGCCCGAAGTTGTCGACCGGAGTTCTGTCATTCTGCAGGAAGGCGAATCCAATAAGAAATCCAATGTGGGCACCATTTCCTATATGCCGGCTATTTTTGGCTGTTACTGCGCTTCGGTGGTAATCAGGGATTTGCTCGGAATCTGAATAATAAAATATAATATGAGTATCAGGAATCATTAATAGAATGACTATTCATGCGAATCAAGGTTCGGATTCATGTTTAGTCTATTGGGGCGTTAAACTCTTCCAGAGTTTTAAACTCTGGAAGAGTTCGCCTGGCAAATAATAAGTTACTATTTCAACCCTTGATTCGTATTATTCATGAACAAATATTACCCCTTCGTCTATCGGCACCTCCTCTATGCTTCAGCTGCGCTCAGTATACAGGGGAGGCAGATATTAACCAACAGAACTACAATCCGTTAAGTTAGTACAAACCAACTCCCTCCCTGTCAGGCTGAGCGGAGTCGAAGCCAGGGAGGGATGGGCTGGGTATTTTAAAAAAGTACAGATTGTTAGTCTTTCCCGATACACATAACATATAGTATTGCACAACCGAACTGCCGCCGGAATAATAAAAAACCTGCTTAAATTCGTAATTTGTGTACTCTGATTCTGAGGGGATCAGTAGGCCTGAACGTTTTTCAACTTTTGCTGAAAAGATGCAATAACAAGCTTTTGCTGATTTATTTTTTCAGTCAGGTCATTTTGGATATCGGCATTCAGTTCAATATCTCTCTGGTTATCCTGAATTGTGGTGTTCGCCTTCGAAATCCGGTTTTCGGTGGAATTAATACTATTTAACAGGCTTTTCTTCTTTTTTTGATAGGTCTTTAATTCCGATTGCTTCACATTTTTATCGTCCCCTTCTTCCAGTACACTCACCGCCGTGGATGAATTGCCGATCCGGATATCCAGAATATCAATCTCTTTTTTGATGCCATCAATTTTATCATTTTGTTGATTAATAGTTACTTTGGCAGATTGAATTCCTTTTTCAAATCTGTTGTTACTGCTTCTGAATGATTTCAGTTCTTTGTTAAATTTGCGAAGTATATCCTCTTCGGCCGATAATTGTTTGCGTACGACATCGATGTATTGATTTTTGGCAAACTTCAAAAAATACGCTTTCAAATTATCGTATTCCCCCGATCCGCTGGTGATGAAATTATCCCGGGTAGTTTCGATGCATACAAATAATTGTACCACTGAGTCCTGGTCAACAGTTTTACTTATAACATTAACGCTTCCCTTATAAACTTCGGGAAGTATCGCGCCGAACAAAGTCATTTCATTCAATTCAATGGTAACTTTCGACCTGGTTCCTTTCTCAATGGTCTTGATCCAGTTGGTTTTTACATCCGCTGGCTTTGTTTCAGGAATGGTTACCCAAAACCCGGGGAAATACCTGCTCCCGAATTTCACACTGTCTTCGGCTAAGGTAACAGCCTTTTGTGCTTTTATCGAAGTTAAACTAATGAGAAGTATAGACGATAAGAATAAAATTTTTTTCATGTTGTTTGCGTTTAAAAATTGATGTTTCATCTATCGGAATTGATCCTGATTACTGCCAATATCACAAATACCAGGCCAGATGCAAGTATTAACGGCTGTTTCTGCCAAAATGTCTGTATTGTTAATCAGCAGTTTGCGATCAAATATTCGAATTTGCTATGAGCTTCCCGATGTTTACATAGTTCCCATGATATTTTTCATCTTTCTTATTTTGATCATGATTCCGTAAAGAATCTGAGATGCAAAACAGCTTTTTCAGATCTGGTTTTTCTTCATTCAAATATACGATTTCTTTTCAATAAAACCTATAGTAACTTCCATTTTGGTTAAAAGGATACTTATAGTGTTCCGGTCAATAGTATTCAAATTGTATCCGTTATTCCGGCCGGATTACTATCAGTATGGACTGGAATTACCATCAGTACATTCCGCAGGGAGCTGCGATTGTTTCCTGTTTCGTTATGCGTTCATCAATATCAGGAAAAAGTACTGTGAACAAATCATATGCAATTTGCATGATTATCAGTATGTCCCGTTCTTTTTCAATTCAAATTCCTGTCAGGGTGCTGTTTTAGTTTTTCGGTTTTTGCGCTTACAAATTTCGTCCGGTTTAACTACCTTTGCAAGCTCAATATCGAAATCACCTTTACCTTTTATGGAAATCCCCAGCAAATACGATCCAAGGTCAATCGAAGACAAGTGGTACAACTTCTGGCTCGAAAAAAAATACTTTCGTTCTGTTCCTGACGACAGGGAACCCTACACCATTGTGATTCCGCCGCCTAATGTTACAGGCGTTCTACACATGGGGCACATGCTTAACAATACAATACAGGATGTACTTATCAGGCGTGCCCGCATGATGGGTAAAAATGCATGCTGGGTGCCGGGCACGGATCATGCATCAATTGCTACCGAAGCCAAGGTAGTTGCCAAACTGAAGGAAGAAGGCATTGAGAAATCGGATCTTACCCGCGAAGCTTTCCTGGCACATGCCTGGGAGTGGAAAGAAAAACACGGTGGAATTATTCTCGAACAGCTTAAGAAACTGGGAGCTTCCTGCGACTGGGACCGTACGTGTTTTACCATGGATGAAGCCCGTTACGAATCTGTAATTCAGGTATTTATTGATTTATACAACAAAGGATTGATATACCGCGGTGTCCGTATGGTAAACTGGGACCCGCAGGCTCTTACCGCCCTTTCTGATGAAGAAGTTGTTTTCCGTGAAGTGCAAAGCAAATTGTATTATCTCCGCTATAAAGTGGAGGGTTCGGAAGATGATTGGGTAACCATTGCCACAACGCGTCCCGAAACCATACTGGGCGATACGGCAGTTTGCTACCATCCCGAAGACGAGCGTTTCCACCATCTTGAGGGCAAACGTGTTTTGGTCCCTTTACTCGGCCGATCTGTTCCAATGATCAGCGACGAGTATGTGGATCGTGAATTTGGTACCGGATGCCTCAAAATTACCCCGGCCCATGATGTGAATGACTACATGATCGGGCAAAAGTATAACCTCGAAAGTATTGATATCTTCAACCCGGATGGTACATTAAGCGAAAAAGCGCAGTTGTACATCGGTCAGGACCGGTTTGCTGTGCGCGAAGCCATTGTGAAAGATCTTCAGGAATCGGGCAACCTTGTAAAGATTGAAGAATATGTGAACAAAGTTGGATACAGCGAGCGTACTCATGTAGCCATTGAGCCCAAGCTTTCGATGCAATGGTTCCTGCGCATGCCCGACCTTGCAAAGCCGGCCCTGGATGTGGTAATGAATGATACAGTAAGGTTTCATCCTGAAAAGTTTAAAAATACCTACCGCTATTGGATGGAGAATGTGCGCGACTGGTGCATCAGCCGGCAGCTTTGGTGGGGACAACGTATTCCCGCCTATTACCTGCCCGATGGAAGTATCATTGTTGCCCGGACACCTGAAAAAGCACTTGGCAAAGCATTGGCAAAATTTCCGAAAATAACCCTGGCCGAACTCCGTCAGGATGAAGATGTGCTCGATACCTGGTTCTCGTCGTGGCTATGGCCGATCTCGGTCTTCGACGGGATCCGGAATCCCGAAAATGAGGATATCAAATATTATTATCCCACCAACGACCTGGTTACCGCCCCCGAGATCCTGTTCTTTTGGGTTGCCCGAATGATAATGGCAGGGCAGGAGTACCGCAAGGAAATTCCTTTTAAAAATGTTTACCTCACAGGTATTGTCCGCGATAAACTTGGGCGCAAAATGTCGAAATCGCTAGGCAACTCACCTGATCCGATTGAGCTTATTGAGAAGTTTGGTGCCGATGGCGTACGTGTTGGCATGCTGCTCACTTCTCCTGCCGGGAACGATCTCCCGTTTGATGAATCCTTATGCGAACAGGGACGGAATTTTTCGAATAAGGTATGGAATGCATTTCGACTTATTAGAGGCTGGGAAGTGGATAAATCGCTGAAACAGCCTATGTATGCTGCACTTTCCGTGACCTGGTTCAAATCGCGTTTTTATGAAGCACTTGGCGAGATTAATGAGCACTATGATAAATACCGACTCAGCGATGCCCTCATGGGTGCTTATAAACTGGTGTGGGACGATTTCTGTTCCTGGTTCCTCGAAATGATAAAGCCGGCTTACCAGCAGCCTATCGACGGGCAAACTTACAAAGCTGCTGTATCGTTGCTGTCGGAACTGATGCAGGTATTACACCCGTTCATGCCGTTTATCACGGAAGAAATCTGGCATTTATTGCATGGGGATGTCATTGAAAGCATTATGATTTCGAAAATGCCTGTTCCCCAAAAGTATGATAAAATGATTTTGGCTCATTTCCCATATACTCTTGAAATTGTAACTTCCATCCGCTCTATCCGCAAGGATAAAAACATTCCCATCAAGGACAAACTCGAACTGTACATCCTTAAACCGGGTGCTGAAATCCCTAATTTATTATTTGATTCACTTATTGAGAAACTTTGCAACCTGAAGCCAATCAGGTATGTAAATAAAAAGGTAACCGGCGCGGCTTCCTTCCTGATCAAAGGGAACGAGTTTTATGTTCCCCTGGGTGATAAGATTGATGTTGAGGCAGAAATAAGTAAATTGAACCAGGAACTGGATTATACCCGTGGATTCCTTAAAAGCGTGATGGTTAAACTTTCGAACGAAAGGTTTGTTGCCAATGCGAAACCAGAGGTTGTTGACATGGAGCGTCGTAAAATGGATGACGCCGAACTGAAAATAAAAACGATAGAAGAACAGATTGTGATGCTGAAAAAGTAAGTGGGCTCGGTGTCCGAAGATCTTACCCCAGAGGCATGGAGGTTACGGAGAAATCTTAGTCCTTCCTTTTATAAAATAGAAAACCACCCGGTGTTTCTCAGAATTCTGAGTTTCCGGGTGGTTTTCTTTTAAAGTTGAGTATTTAAAACTTATCCGAATAATACGCTTTCACTTTTTCCCGTAAATTATAATTAGACGACATAACCTCGCCATAAGCTCCGGCCGAGCGGATGGCTATAATATCACCGCGGAAAGTAACCGGCATTTGCATTGCCTTACCAAAACAATCGGAGCTTTCGCAAATCGGGCCTACCACGTCGTATTTCTGTTGTTCACCATCTGTATGGGTCAGATTTTCAATTTTATGATAAGCCTGGTACAAAGCCGGACGTATTAATTCGGTCATTCCGGCATCGAGGATCATGAAATTGGTATTCACACCGTTTTTAATATATAACACTTTCGAAATCAGGCTGCCGCACTGTGCAACTACCGCTCGGCCCAGCTCGAAATGCACCTTTTGCCCGGGATACACATCAAGGAAATCGTGAAAAAGCTGGAAAAAGGATGCGAAATCTACAATCGGGTTCTGATCAGGCTCATGATAATCAATCCCCAAACCGCCGCCAACATTCAGGTTAGGAATTTCAATCCGCCGCTGTTCAAACCATTTCTGGAACTCGTTTATTTTTATACACAGGGATTTGAATGCCGAAAGATCTGTTATCTGCGAACCGATATGAAAATGCAGCCCAATCAGTTGGATGTTTTTTAACGTATTTAGTTTTTCAACGATGCTTTCGAGCTCCCATTGGTTGATGCCGAACTTATTTTCTTCGAGGCCGGTTGTAATATATCTATGGGTATTGGCACTTACATTCGGGTTTAACCGCAAGGCTACCGGGGCAATTTTATTCATGTTTCCGGCAATCTGGTCGATAACTTCCAGTTCCTGCATGCTTTCGCAATTAAAGCTATGAATGTTATTCGTGAGTCCGGCTATAATTTCCTCATCGCTTTTCCCGACGCCTGCAAAAACGATTTTATCGCCCGGGAAACCATTTTCCACCGCTCTTAAAACTTCGTTCCCGCTTACGCAATCTGCCCCGAATCCGTATGCTTTTATCCGCTGCAGAATATTATTTTCGGAATTGGCCTTCAGCGCATAATGGACGATAAAACCATGTGGTTCCGCCTCCCGCTGCAGACTTGTGAGCGTTTTATCAAGCCACTCTGTGTCGTAAAAATAAAACGGAGTAGGAGTGAGGGTGAATTTATGTATTAGTTCTTGTGAAAAGGATGTCATCAGAATGTCATTAGGTTGTTATTCAATGGAAATTCAGTAGTCATGCGATGGTTATACGGTTGTCATACAATGGTCATACAATGGTCATACAGTTGTCATACAGTTGTCATACAGTTGTTATACAGTTGTTATACAATGGTCATACGGTAGTCATTCAGTTGTTATACAGTTGTTATACAATGGTCATACGGTAGTCATTCAGTTGTTTAGGGCAACTTAGTGTTTCTTTGTGGGCTTAGTGTCTTAGTAGTAAAAGTTCAAGGTTCAATAGTTCAAATGTTCTATTGTTCAATTATTCAAATGTTCAATGCTTTGCGTTCAATGCTTTGCGTTCAATGCTTTGCGTTCAAAATTCAAGGTTCAACGTCTTGCAATCGTGCTGTCGTGCAGTCGTGCGGTCGTGCAATCGCGCAGTCGTGCAGTCATGCCGTCGTAAATCGTCATTCGTCATTCGTAAATTATTTGATATTCGCCTCACTATTCAAGATTAAAAAGTCCCTTATTCAGTGCCAGGAGCGTTTGTTTTTTCAGATCGGTATCCACCAGGATCGAAATGTTGTTTTCACTGCCTCCGTACGAAATCATCCTTACCGGAATATCTCTCAGGGTATCGAAAATAGTGCCGGCATAACCGGGCTTCGCAGCCGGGAAAAGCCCGACGATACTCACTATACTCAAATTGCTATCGACAATGACTTTACCGAATGTATTCAGTTCCTCAACAATATTTTCAAGATCATCTGTATTGTCGATGGTAACAGAAACCGCAACTTCTGAGGTTGTAATCATATCTATAGGCTTACGAAAGCGTTCGAACACCTCGAAAACTGCACGCAGAAATCCATAAGCCATAAGCATGCGCCCCGATTTGATTTTGATGGCTGTAATGCCATCTTTGGCCGCAACGGCCCTGAATCCTTCTGCCTGGTTTTCGGATGAGATCAGCGTTCCTGAGGCTTCAGGCTGCATGGTATTAAGCAACCTGACAGGTATATTCTGGTTTTTAGCAGGTAATATGCAGGTCGGATGAAGAATCTTTGCCCCGAAATAGGCTAACTCGGCGGCCTCATCGAAATTGAGCCTGGCAATCGGAAAAGTCTTGTTTACGATACGCGGATCGTTGTTGTGCATGCCATCAATATCAGTCCATATCTGAATTTCTTCCGCCTGAACGGCTGCTCCTACGATTGTGGCGGTATAATCGCTTCCGCCGCGTTTAAGGTTGTCGATTTCGCCAAAATCATTGCGGCTGATGTAACCCTGAGTAATAAACATGGAATCTTTAGGATACTTGATGAGCTCACGTTTTAAATTTTCAGAAATATAAGCCATGTCAGGTTCATAATTCTCGTTCATGCGCATGAAGTTGAGCGCAGGAAGCAATACCGAAGGGATTCCTTTTTCTTCGAGCAGGAATTGGAAAAGTGCCGTCGATATCAGTTCACCCTGGGCAAGTACAGCTCTTTCTTCGTTTATGGTGAAGAGGTCGCGGGTAAAAGACCGCAGATAATCAAAATGCGCAGAAATGAGCTCCTTAGCTTTCTGTAACTGTACTCCGTCATGGTATAATTCCACGATTACCATTTCATAATTTGCTTTTAATGCATCAATGAGTAACCCGGCTTTTTCATGCTCTTTCTGATAAAGTGCCTGGCTTATGTCGACCAATGCGTTGGTTGTGCCGCTCATGGCCGAGAGTACTACTATTTTAGGCTCCCGGTCGTCGATCAAATCGATCAGCGCATGCATCCGTTGTGGCGAGCCTACGGAGGTACCTCCGAATTTCATTACTTTCATGATGGAAATTTAATTGTACTGCTATTTTCAAATCTGTTTTATTTTGGCCGGAAGACTGAAGACCGAAGTCCGAAGTAACCAAAATATTGCTTTATTTTTCATTTTTCACTATTCACTATTCACTTTTCATTCTTCACTTTTTCACCTCATCCGCCCTTCGGGCACCTTCTCCTCAAGGAGAAGGCTGCAAACCCCATGTTTGTGATTTTAGAGGGAGATATGAATTATTCACTTTCATCTAACAAGGATGCTATTATCTGAATACCAGATAGATATATTTTGTGAGTTATAGTTTGTACCAGTGCTAAATGATTGTTTTCAATTCATTATTTTTACCCCTCTGCCCTGCGGGCATCTCACCTTTTAAAAATCATTTCTCACTATTTCAATGTATTTCAATTTGTTTCAATGTATTTCATGTTTATAAGTTAGTTCCTGTTTGTGCCATTGTTTAATGGTGGTAGTCTATTCACTCCCGATAGCTATCGGGATCACTTTTCTCTTCACTTAGTAAATACATATTCCACTATATTCGCTCCCATCTGCAACGCTTTCAATCTTTTTTCGGGTGAGTCATTATGTACTTCCGGATCTTCCCAGCCATCGCCCAGGTCGCATTCGTAATCGTAAAAGCATACCAGCCGCCCTTCCCATAACAGTCCGAATCCTTGCGGAGGTTTACCCTCATGTTCATGAATTTTGGGTAATCCGTTCAGGAAATTATATTTCTGGTGGTAAATAGGGAAGTCAAAAGGCAAAACTACAAACTCCAGCTCCGGAAAAACCTTTTTCATCTGCGGACGGATATATTTGTCGATACCATAATTATCCGAAATATGCAGAAATCCGCCGGCAATCAGGTAATTGCGCAGGTTCAAAGCTTCCTGCTCGTTGAAAATAACATTGCCGTGGCCGGTGATATGTACAAACGGGTAATCAAATATTTCGGCACTTCCCGCATCCACTGTGGCATATTCAGGATTTATACTCGTTTTTAGATTTTTATTACAGAAATCAATCAGATTAGTGAGTGAGGTTGGATTGGCATACCAGTCGCCGCCTCCATTGTATTTCAGCAGTGCGATCTGGTAGGTATTCTGTGCAAAGCCACCAATACCGAATAGTAACACAAGTATACTCAGGATTCTTCTTTTCTGCATGATTACTCGTTCGCAATATTTATAATATGGCAAGCTACAACAGCTGCCGTTTCGGTACGCAGCCGCGAAGGACCCAGGCTTACCGGGAGAAATCCCCTTTGAAAGGCTGAATCCATTTCTTTGCTGCTGAAATCTCCTTCCGGGCCAATTAAAACGGTACAATCTCCTTGCTGATAGGCAGTCTTTAAATGTATGGGCTGCTTTTCTTCCACGTAAGCAACAAACCGGGAAGCGGAATGGTTCATTTTAATAAAATCATTAAACTTTACCGGTTCGTTGAGTTTTGGCAGATAAGCCTTAAGCGATTGTTTTGCTGCCGAGAGTATGATTTTTTGAAGGCGGTCGGTTCGTAACTGGACTCTTTCGGAATGTTCGCAAATCAAAGGTGTTATTTGATCAATTCCGATTTCGGTAGCTTTTTCAAGAAACCATTCGAACCGGGCCATGTTTTTAGTGGGAGCAACAGCCATGTGAAGCAGGAAAGGCCGCTTTCCATATTCCGATGTTACACTTTTAAGCATAACCGGGCAGCTTTTTGTATCCTGTGTCTGTATCTGCCCTTCGTAAAGATTTCCAATTCCGTCAGTAACATAAATTGTTTCGCCAACTTTCATCCTTAGAACCTTGATACAATGGAAAGATTCCTCACTGCCAAGGATAATCTGGCAGGGAACAGGCACCGGAACAGGATCAATAAAATATAGCTGCATATATTACAATTCTGTGCAAAGATAAGAAACATCGGGGATTTGATAGAAAAGTGCAATGGTTGCGATAATGTTACTTGCAATTGCGAACCTCCTGCCGCTGGCGCGTACTTTGACAAAATTCAGACCAATAAAAAATAAAAAATCCTCCAACCGGATAATTATTTCCCGGCAGAAGGATCATTTACAATTGATGTACAGGTTTATTTTACTTCAGCGGGAGCTGCTTTTTCTCCTTTAAATTCATAACCAGCTTCATTAATGGCTTCACCAATGGCAGCGAGTGTAGTTTTTGATGGATCGAAGCTCACTAATGCGGTTGAATCAAGGTGAGATGCCTTAACTTCTGTAACTCCGGCAATTTTGGTTACAGCTTCCGTAACCGTATTTTCACAACCGGTACAGGTCATACCGTCAACGGCAAGGGTTACTGTTTTAACTGCAACTGCAGAGGTTTCCTGAGCAGCATTATCAGTACCTGTGGATTTTCCTGCACAGCCGGCAATAAAAGCGGCAATCAGGACTACAAAAAATAAGTTTTTCATGGTTCTATATTTGGTTTGCAAAATTACAGAATTTACAGTAGCAAAGTGTTACAATTCTTAACCGGTTTTTAGTTAAAAGTGTCGGAAGTCAGAATATCGAAGTTTCCGGAATGGGAGTACTATTCAATCATCTAACCTTTATCCTTTATCCTTTCACCTTTCCTTGTCACCCCATCCCACACAACTTACAACTTACAACTTATAACTCATCACTTTCATCTAACAAGAATGCTATCACCTGTATTTTAGATAGATATATCATTTAACTATTTCTACATATTTCAACATATTTCTATGTATTTCAGAATTTAAAGTTAGTTCCTGTTTGTGGCATTGTTTAATGGTGGTAGTCTATTCACTCTTCACGTTCCAATGTCAGACACCCTGCGGGTGTGCAGACACTCTTCACTTTTCACTTTTTACTTTTTACTTTTCACTCTTTACTCCTCCAGTCCCGATATATCTCCGACATCCTGTCCCAAAACTCTTGCTTTGATAACCCTCCGCATAATTTTTCCCGAACGGGTTTTTGGCAGAGATTCTGCGAATTCAACAAAAGCCGGACGTGCTATCGGCCCAATTTCTCTTGCCACATGGGTTTTAAGTTCTTCGGCCAGAGCAGGACTTGCAGTAGCGCCCTGCCTGAGAATTACGGTGCAGTGTATTATGTTTCCATGAAGGTCATCCGGCAGTGCTATAGCCGCGGCTTCGGTTACCATAGGGTGGCTTACGAGCGCGCTTTCAATTTCGGCCGATCCAAGCCGGTAACCGCTCACTTTAATCACATCATCAATTCGGCCGATGATCCAATAGTATCCGTCTTCGTCTTTACGGGCCGAATCTCCTGCCAGGTACCAGCCTTGTTTAGCGTATTTTTCCCAGTATTTTTCAACATATCTTTCTGGGTCGCCAAGAATAGTACGTGCCATGCCAGGCCAAGGATTCTGAATTACGAGATTTCCTTCTTCACCCGCTGCAACTTCTTCTCCCCGTTCATTTACAATGGCAATTTCGTTACCGAAAAATGGTTTTGTAGCTGATCCCGGTTTCAAAGGAGTTATTGGAAGCGGTGTTATCATAAAACCGCCTGTTTCCGTTTGCCACCAGGTATCCATAATGGGGCAGCGGCTTTTACCGATCACTTCATAATACCATTTCCAGGCTTCGGGGTTGATAGGCTCACCCACGGAACCAAGCAAACGCAGCGAACTCAGATCATGACGGTCAGCCCATGACGAACCGAAACGCATCAGTCCGCGGATAGCAGTAGGGGAAGTATATAAAATGTTAATTCCATACCGTTCAATCATCGACCACCAGCGGTTAGGGTAGGGGTGGTTGGGAGCGCCCTCGTACATCATAATGGTTGCACCGTTTATCAGTGGCCCGTAAACAATGTAGCTGTGGCCCGTTATCCAGCCCGGATCGGCGGCACACCACCATCGGTCTTCCGGTTTAATATCAAATACATATTTGTGTGTGGTTGCCGTATACACAGCATACCCGCCATGTGTATGCACAAGCCCTTTGGGTTTACCAGTGGTTCCCGAAGTGTATAAAATAAAAAGCGGATCTTCGGCATTTGTTTTTTCGGTGCAGCATTTGGTTGTAGCAAGCGGCATTCCCATCAGGTCGTGATACCAGAAATCACGGTCGTTTTCCATGTAACAGTCCTCTTTGGTACGTTTCACGGTAATACACACTTCAATGGTTGCGGATCTTTGCATGGCTTCATTCGCAATAGTTTTCAACTGGGTAGCTTTGCCCCGCCTGAAGCCGCCATCGGCAGTGAGCAGAATACGGCTTTTTGCATCTTCAATTCGTTCGGCCAAAGCTTCAACACTATAGCCACCATAAACTACACTATGCACAGCGCCAATCTTTGCGCATGCGAGCATGGCAATAACAAGTTCAGGAATCTGGGGCATGTAAATGGTTACTATTTCACCTTTCTTAGCTCCCATAGCACGGAGCACATTCGAAAATTTGGTAACCTCCCTGTTTAGTGCATGGTACGAAAAAGTGCGTACATCGCCTGGCTCACCTTCCCAGATGATAGCCATTTTATTTCGGGTGGCGTTTTTCTGGTGCCTGTCGAGTGCATTATGGATGATATTGATTTGCCCCCCGGTAAACCATTTGTAGAAAGGTTTTTCGCTGTCGTCCAGCACTTTATCCCATTTTCTGTACCATTCGAGATGTTTTGCCTCCGAGGCCCAGAATTCCTCCCTGTTTTCGATGGATTTCTTATAAAGCGAATCGTATTCTTTAACAATAGCTTTCTTAATTACTTCTTTGGAAGGATAGTACATTGGAATTAATTCGGATTCATTTTCGATCATAATGTTAAATGTTTTAGCTTTAAAAATGGTTGTTTAAAAGTACAATTATTAAACAATATACAGATATAAAAAGTTAAATATTTGGAATTCTGTTTTTGAAATTAGATAAATAAACTTTTAATATGTATTTATTAATTCTATTTCGATTTGATTTTTAAATGTATTTGATGTATAAATTTAGATGATTCAATACCCACTTTATTTGAGCCCGTCAGGCGGGATTTGCTATTTAGCGACGCGATCTCATCCTGCTTGCAGGATAATCCCGCTTTCCTGTATTATCAAGGTTTTTAATCAGTTATCACGTCTTAAGTTGCGGGATTTCAAATCCCGCCAGACATAACAGTGGAAAAATACCATTTTGGTAACTTTTGTTGTATATTTGCAAAAAAAGGTAGCGGGTGAGAATCATTGCAAAAAAAACCTTACGTGAATTTTGGGAAAAACATGCAGAGAGCGAGCAACAACTCAAGTCGTGGTATCAGGAAACTGAAAACGCCGTTTGGGCAAACATCAATGAATTGAAAATAGATTTCCCAAAGGCAAGCATATTAAGCGAAAACAGAATAGTATTTAATATAAAGGGGAATAAGTATAGGCTGGTCGTAAAATTCAATTTCGATTTTAAACTATGCTGGATAAGGTTTGCTGGAACTCACACTGAATATGACAAAATTAACGCAAACAAAATTTAAGTGAAATGAAAATTAACCCGATAAGAAATGAAAATGACTATCAATCTGCGTTAGTAAGGCTTGATGAATTATTTGATGCAAAAAAAGGAACCGAAAAAGGCGATGAACTTGAAATTCTTTCGATCCTGATAGATACCTATGAAAACCAAAGTTTCCCAATCGGGATGCCTGATCCCATTGAGGCTATTAAGTTCAGGATGGAACAAAAAGGGATGAAGCAAAAAGATCTGGCGGATGCAATTGGCTTTAGCAGCAGGGTAAGTGAAGTATTGAACAGGAAACGCAAACTAACATTGGAAATG
>JBBQSY010000043.1:0-28120 GCA_038213495.1 Bacteroidales bacterium | reverse complement strand
CATCGTACGGGTATTTTTTCGGTTTTTAAATAGTTTTTTAAATCAGGTATAGGGATTTCTCCGAAATGGAAAATACTGGCAGCTAATGCCGCGCTGGCTTTGGTTTGCTGAAACACTTCTTTGAAATGTTCTTTTGTTCCTGCACCACCCGACGCTATTACGGGAATATTTACGGCACAACTAACGGCATTGGTAATATCCAGGGCAAAACCGTTTTTCATTCCGTCGTGGTTCATCGAAGTAAGTAAAATTTCGCCTGCGCCGAGTTGTTCGGCCCGTTTCACCCAGATCATGGTTTTCAACTCGGTTGGGATTCGACCGCCATGCACATACACTATCCATTCGTTGTTCACAAATTTGGTATCTATAGCTACAACCACACACTGGCTGCCAAACTGCTCTGCAATTTCGGTGATAAGTTCAGGACGTTTAACGGCTGAAGAATTGATACTTACTTTATCGGCTCCGGCTTTGATGATGACCGCAACATCTTCCAGCGAATTGATGCCGCCGCCCACGGTAAAAGGGATATTTATTTCCCTCGAAATCCGTTCAACCAGTTCAGATAGCGTTTTCCTTTTTTCGTGGGTGGCTGTGATATCAAGGAAAACCAGTTCGTCGGCGCCTTCCTGTACATAGCGTTTTGCCAGTTCAACAGGATCGCCGGCATCGCGGATATCTATAAAATTAATTCCTTTTACTGTCCGTCCGTCCCTGATATCCAGGCAAGGTATGATCCGTTTTTTTAACATAACGTTCTTAATTCTTTCAACGTGATTTTTTGCTCGTAAATGGCTTTGCCTATAATGGCTCCTTCGCAACCAATCTCAATTAACTTTACAACATCCTGAATAGAGGAAACGCCTCCGCTGGCAATAAGTTTTACCTTGGTTTTGGCCACTATTTCGGCGTAAAGCTCGTTCGAGGTTCCCTCCAGCATTCCATCTTTCGAAATATCGGTACATATAACGTATTGAATGCCATTGCCTTCATAATCGCTTATAAAATCGACCACGTTCAGGGATGAGGTTTCGAGCCATCCGTGTGTGGCAATTTTGCGGTCGATGCAATCGGCCCCCAGTATAATTTTTTCAAAGCCGTAAGCTGTCAGCCACTCCCTGAAAAGTTCCGGGTTTTTAACTGCAATGCTTCCTCCTGTAATTTGTGATGCTCCGTTTTCAAATGCAACCTTAAGGTCTTCGCTGCTTTTCAACCCACCGCCAAAATCGACTTTTAAATTGGTTTTGGTTGCGATTTCATGCAGGACTTTATAATTAATGATATGGTTCGATTTAGCTCCATCCAGATCCACAACATGCAGGAATTGTATGCCATTAGCTTCAAATTCTTTGGCAACTTCTAACGGGCTTTCGTTGTATATTTTCTTTGTGGAATAGTCGCCTTTGGTAAGCCGTACACATTTACCACCGATAATATCTATTGCAGGAATGATTCTCATAATTCTAAAAAGTTTTTCAATATTTTCTCTCCTACCCAGGCTGATTTTTCAGGGTGAAATTGGGTTGCATAAAAATTTTCTTTCTGCATGGCGGCACTGAATGGCAAAATATACCGGCAAGTGGCAATAGTTTCGTTGCTGAGTTCGGCATAGTAGCTATGCACGAAATAAACATTGTCCTCATCTGTTATTCCGTTAAATAATTTTCCTTTCAGGTTTTCAAGGTTATTCCAGCCCATATGTGGAACCAATTCCTCGGGGGGGAATTTTTTAACGGCTGCATCAAATATGCCTAAGCAAGTTGTGTCGCCCTCTTCGGAATAGCTGCACATCAGCTGCTGGCCCAGGCAGATCCCAAGTGTCGGCTGTTTCAATGATTTTATCAATTTATCCAGCCGGTGTTCTTTTAAATACTGCATCGCTGAACTTGCCTCGCCAACACCCGGGAATATTACTTTATCAACTGAAAGAATGGTTTCTTTATCATCCGTAACCAGACAGTCATATCCAAGCCTTTGCAAGGCATTTTCAACTGATTTTATATTGCCGGCGTTGTATTTAATAATGGCTATCATTTTTTTAGTAGTAAGGTGTAAGGTATAAGGATTAAGATTTAAGGCGTTTTGAGATTGATTTTTCATAGCCATTTATTAGCCTTCCGACTTCTTCAGCAGAATTGAATAAGGCAACATATTCATCCTCTTGAATATAATTTAGGTCTTTGATAATATCAGGTAGTATTTTAATTCTTCCAAAGAGCTTTCTGATATATTTATACTTAGTGTGGGATAAAAGTACGCATTAAAAAAAGACCCAAGTCTCAAATCTCAAGAACCAAGGCCTACTCTTAAACCCCGCTTGGAATTGGAGATTGGAATTTGGAATTTGAGATTTAATGAATGTGGAAATTTATCCCGTTTTAAGTATAAATAATTCAACTGGCTTGGAATAGTCTTCTTTTTGTACCCTTCAGTAATATTTGCTGCAATTGATACAGCTGCTCTTCTTACCTGGTTGGTTAAAGCGAAGATTTCCTCTTTCGGGAATTGTTTGGTTGAAGTATAAATTGATAATACGAATTGATGTGCTTTCTGCCAAACAATCAGGTCTCTAAATGAATGTGTTCTTTCCATGATTCAGATTTTTAAAATGTTGTTATTTCTACCTTGTTAACTAATTATACGAATCAAGGGTTGAAATTGTAACTTATTGGTTGCCAGGCGAACTCTTCCAGAGTTTTAAACTCTGGAAGAGTTTAACGCCCCAATAGACAAAACATGAATTCAACCCTTGATTCGCATTAATTATTCATCAATTAATAATGTATTATACCTACACCTTACACCTTACCCCTTACATCTTATCACTTACACCTTACACCTTATCCCTTACAAACTTCCTTTCGTACTTGGAATGGAAAAATTACCTGTTTTGCTCACCGCCATGCGAATAGCTTTGGCAAATGCCTTGAATATTGCTTCAATCTTGTGATGTTCGTTCGTGCCTTCGGCTTTGATATTCAGATTGCATCTGGCATTGTCGCAAAAGGATTTGAAGAAGTGAAAGAACATTTCAGTAGGCATTTCGCCGATTTTTTCACGCTTGAATTCCGCGTCCCAAACCAACCACGGCCGTCCGCCAAAATCAATAGCCACCTGGGCCAGGCAATCGTCCATGGGTAATAAAAACCCATACCGCTCAATGCCTTTTTTACTTCCTAAAGCCTGCAAAAATGCTTCGCCCAAAGCAATGGCAACATCTTCGATAGTATGGTGCTCGTCGATATGCAGATCGCCATCAACTTTAATTATTAAATCCATATTTCCATGCTTCGAAATCTGTTCAAGCATATGGTCGAAAAATCCCAGCCCTGTTGATATATCGTTTTTACCCGATCCGTCAAGATTGATTTCAATTTCGATATTAGTTTCGGATGTTTTACGGATAACCTTCGCTTTTCTCGGCTCTGATTTGAGAAGTTGATAAATATCGGCCCAGTTTGTGGTGTTTAGAACTGCATCTTCACAAGGATCAATTCCCATGTAAATGGCTTTACAACCCAGGTTTTTAGCAAGTTGAACATCGGTTAAACGATCTCCGATTACATACGACTCAGCCAGATTGTAATTGCCTTTGATATAATGAGTAAGTAGGGCAATTCCAGGTTTACGGGTCGGGAGGTTTTCCTCTGGCAATGATTTATCAATTACTATTTCAGCAAATTCAATTCCTTCGTTTTTAAATGCCTGTATGATCTTTTTCTGAGCCGGCCAGAAGGTTTCTTCAGGAAAAGAGTCAGTTCCCAGCCCATCCTGGTTGGTTACCATTACCAGTTCGTAATCAAGTTCTTTGGCAATTCGTGAAAGGTATTGGAAAACTCCGGGATAGAATTCCAGTTTTTCGAGACTGTCCAGTTGAAAATCGATGGGAGGCTCAATGACCAGGGTGCCGTCGCGATCGATAAATAGTACTTTTTTCATAATTGGCTTATTTTTTTACCACGGAGACACTGAGGTCACTGAGGTTAACTGAGATTAAACTGCTTATTTGAAAATAATTTTAAAAACCTTTTAGAATTCCTCTGTGTTTCTTCGTGTTCTCTGTGTCTCCGTGGTTTTATTATATTTTTTTTAAAGCATCTACAAGTATTTGGTTTTCCTCAGGACTCCCAACGGTTATCCTGATACAATTCTTAACTACGCTGTGCCTGTTGCGGGTTATCACTTTTTGACTGACGAGTTCATTATAAATTTTGTTGGCATCCGTCATTTCAACCAACAGGAAATTGGCGTCGGAAGGAAATATCTTCTTTACAACAGCCAATCCGTTTAATTGATTTTCCAGCCAGTTTATTTGTTCCAGGATAATGGCTTTTCTTTTTTCAAACCCGCCAAAGTCATCTAATGCTTTCAGAGCCGCTTTTTGATTCGGCTCACTTACATTATAAGGCGGTTTTATTTTGTTGAATAATGAAATGATCAGATCGTTTGAATACGCCATTCCAACTCTGGCGGCGGCCAATCCCCAGGCTTTGCTGAAGGTTTGCATAACGATCAGATTAGGATATTGATTGATTTTAGTAAGAAATGAATTCGCCTTGCTGAAATCAATATAGGCTTCATCCACAATCACTATTCCATTGAATTTTTGCAGAACAAGCTCAATATTTTCAAGGCTGTTTGAAGTCGGATTATTCGGTGAACAGATAAAAATCAGTTTCAGGTTTTCATCATCCATGTGGTTTTCCAATGCATTAAAATCTATCTGGAATTTGGCTGTCAAAGGAATTTTTATCAGTTCCACCTCATTAACTTCGGCCGAAACCTCGTACATGCCGTAGGTAGGAGTGAAGATGAGTGCTTTGTCTTTCGCGGGATTACAAAAGATTCGGAAAGTAAGATCGATTACCTCATCGCTGCCATTCCCGACGAAAATAGTATTAACAGGAACTGATTTTGTCTCACTTAGTCTTTTCTTCAATTCCTTTTGATGTGGATCAGGATAGCGGTTGAGTTCTCCGAATGGATTCTCGTTGGCATCCAAAAACACGCCATCTGTCCCGGAAAATTCATCACGGGCGCTGGAATAGGGTTTCAGGCTGAGAATATTTTTACGGACCAGTTTTATAATATCTTCTTTTTGCATGCGTAGTGTTATTGCTTATTTTTTTGAAACTTTTATTTGGTCGGAAGACGAAAGATTGAACTTCAAAACTTTCTTTTCCTTATACCTTATACCTTATACCTTACTTCTGACTTCCGACTCCGGACTTCCAGCTTTTTCAACCATCTTCCCTCAGCCTCAGCGTAACCGCATTTTTATGCGCCATCAAATGTTCGGCTTCAGCCATCAGTTCAATTGCCGGGCCAATATTGCGTATTCCCTCTTTTGATAATTCCTGGAAAGTAATTTTAGTCACAAAACTATCAAGCGAAACGCCGCTGTAGCTTCGGGCATAGCCGTTAGTAGGCAAAGTGTGATTGGTTCCGCTGGCATAATCACCGGCACTTTCGCAACTGTAGTTTCCAAGAAAAACGGAACCGGCTTTTGAAATCCGGGGAATCAGGTTGCGGGCCTCATCCACAGCAAGAATAAGGTGTTCGGGTGCATACATATTACTGAATTCAATACATTCCTGTATGCTTTTCAGTTGGATAGCCCTGCTGGTTATTAGTGCTTTTTCTGCTATGGCTGCACGAGGTAATGCCGGCAGCTGTTGTTTTAATTCCGAAAGGATTTTGTCAACTACCGATTCATCGTCCGAAAGTAAAATTACCTGGCTGTCGGTTCCGTGTTCGGCCTGCGAAAGCAGATCAGCTGCTACAAATGCGGGATTACAACTGTTGTCGGCAATAATGAGCACTTCGCTTGGGCCTGCAGGCATATCAATGGCCACACCGAATTCCTGGGCCGCCAGTTTTGCTGCTGTTACGTATTGGTTGCCCGGACCAAAAATTTTATCCACTTTCGGAATGCTTTCGGTACCGAAAGTCATGGCAGCAATGGCCTGAATTCCTCCGACAGTAAAAACCTGAGTAATTCCTACCAATTTGGCGACATATAAAATAACAGGGTTTACAGACCCGTCTGCGGCGGGAGGTGTGCACAATACAATGTTCCTGCAGCCGGCAAGTCTGGCAGGAATACCGAGCATAAGGACTGTTGAAAACAAAGGAGCTGTTCCGCCCGGAATATAAAATCCCACTGTTTCAATTCCCCGGCTTTCGCGCCAGCATTCTACACCTGCAGTAGTTTCAATTACTTTGGAGGTTTCGGCCTGCGCTGCATGGAATTTTTCGATATTACTTTTTGCCAGTTGGATAGCGCCTTTCAAATCATCCGGAACTTTTTCAGAAGCTTCTTCCAGGGCCTTTTTACTTACAGCAAACGATTCCAGCCTGGCTTTATCAAAAAGCACGCTATATTTTTTCAACCCCTTATCACCATCCCGTTTGATTTCAGCAAACATCGTGTTTACGATATCGTTTAACGAAACCTGTTCAACAACAGGCCGTTGTGTGAGTTTTTGCCATTGTTCCCTGCCGGGATTAAGTATTTTCTGCATTTCCTGGTTGTTTTTGAATTTGTAGTTCTGGTCAGAAGTCCGATCCCGATAGTTATCGGGACCGGAGTCGGAAGTAACTCCTGACCTATATTTACTGGTTTGTGAAAGCCTTATTCTTTTCTTGCCAAGTATTTATTCTTCCGTCCCGATAGCTATCGGGATCCGTCTTACAAAACCATCTTCTCAATAGGGATAACCAGGATTCCCTGCGCTCCCAATGCTTTTAGCTGATCGATAATATCCCAGAACTCATCTTCTTTCACCACCGAGTGGATGCTGCTCCAGCCTTCCTCGGCTAAAGGTAATACAGTTGGCGATTTCATGCCGGGTAAAATGGAAGAAATCTGTGCAATAGCACTGTTCGGAGCATTTAGCAGTATGTATTTGTTCTCGGCCGAGTTCCTCACGGCTTTAATCCTGAAAAGCAGCTTATCAAGAATCTCCTGTTTTACTGAGCCCAGGTTATTATTGGAAATTAAAATGGCCTCACTCTTAAAAACCACCTCAGCTTCTTTTAGGCCATTCATTATTAGTGTGCTTCCCGTGCTTACGATATCAAAAATAGCATCAGCCAAACCAATACCTGTTGCAATCTCGACACTTCCGCCGATTTCTTCAATTTCGACATTGATGTTTTTCTCATCAAAAAACTTCTGAAGGATTTTAGGATAACTGGTGGCTATTTTTTTATTGCTGAAGTACGACAGCCCGGTATAGGTTTCGTCCTTTGGAATGGCTAAGGAAAGCTTGCAGTTGGCAAAGCCCAGTTTTTCAACGGTAAGCACGTCCTTTTGCTTTTCCCATACTTCGTTCTCGCCCAGAATACCGATATCCGCTACGCCTTGTTCCACGTATTGAGGAATATCGTCGTCGCGTAAAAACAGTACTTCGATGGGGAAATTTTTGGCTTCCGTTTTTAATTTCCGGTCACCGTTCGAGAGTTTGATACCGCACTCCTTGAGCAGTTCGAGCGATTTTTCGCTGAGTCGTCCTGATTTCTGAATGGCAATTTTTAATTTACTCATACTTTTGGTTTTAAGTGCTGAGCAAACATTCGGGAGGGAATAAAAAAAACCCGGCTGTTTGCTCAGACGGGTTTCGAAATATTTTTCAGATTACAAATATCACTTCCTTCCTGCCTGATTGCTGGTATGAAAATGATGGTGATGTAATTGAGTGAAATTCATGATTGTTGCGTTATTGCGCTGCAAAGATAACAATACTTATTTAATTTCGCCCAAAAAATATTTTTGCATGGTTGCCGGTACATTTTTTCATCATCTCAGAAGCTGAAATGCCAGCAGATGTTGCTTGCATTTCACATTTCCGAATTAAAAGCTGTTGCCTGGAAGCAGCAAGCCTATTCAAAAAGACCTTCAACCGAAAGGTATCTTTCGCCGGTATCGTAATTAAATGTCAGGATTTTTGAACCTTCCGGAATTTCGGGAAGCTTTTGAGCAACTGCAGCCAGGGAAGCACCTGTTGAAATTCCGCCAAAGATACCTTCCTGCAACGCTAACTGCCGGGCAAATTCAAAGGCCTCTGTTTTACCGACTTTTATAACTCCGTCAATCAAATCGGGTTTGAAAATCTGAGGAACAAAACCTGCTCCTATTCCCTGCAACGGATGAGGCCCGGGAGCGCCGCCGCTCAGAACGGGTGAAAGTTCAGGCTCAACGGCATAAATCTGCAGTTTTGGAAACTTAGCTTTTAGTATTTCCGCTATGCCGGTAATATGGCCGCCTGTTCCGACACCTGTTATGATATAATCCAGACCATCCGCAAAATCGGCCAGGATTTCAAGTGCAGTTGTCTTTTTATGCGCTTCCACATTGGCCTGGTTGTTAAATTGCTGTGGTATCCAGGAGTGCGGTGTAGCCTCAGCCAGTTCATTCGCTTTTTCAATGGCACCTTTCATGCCTTTTTCGCGTGGCGTAAGCACAAATTCGGCACCATAAACCGACATCAGTTTGCGGCGTTCGATGCTCATCGACTCAGGCATGACGAGTATAATTTTATAGCCTTTTACAGCCGCCACCAAGGCCAGGCCTATACCGGTGTTACCCGAGGTAGGTTCGATGATAACGCTGTCGGGTTTCAGTATTCCTTTAATTTCAGCATCTTCAATCATGGCTAATGCAATCCGGTCCTTGATGCTGTTGCCGGGATTGGTTCTTTCCAGCTTAATATAAACTTCGTGTTTCTGGCCAAAGAGTTTATTGATTTTCACATGAGGGGTGTTCCCAATGGTTTCCAGTATGTTATTTGCTTTCATGGTATTTGGTTTGAGTAAAATTTATGGGTTTGATATAATTTGAATGAGAATTAAAATGGATGTGGCGAACTCTGTTATTTTGATACTGTTCCTTTAGCGCCTTCGTTTAAAAATGAAAGTTTGAACAAAATTGCATTGTACATTGTGTAAATTTTGCATCCGACACAATACGCAAGGGCCGACTCCAATGCAGCAAAAACAAAGAGGATGCCGCCCAGGGTTACTACCGCAAGCGGGAGATGTAACAAGGAAAATAAAGTTAAAAGTACTGATATAATAAAACCGATTTTTGCCGCAAATGTTTTCCCGCCTGCATCAATAAGTTTTTCTTTTACATCGAAAAAGGTAACGGTTTTTATCCCGATATACCGGAATAAACTCCATTTCTTTAAGTTGTAGCCCCTCACAAAGAAATCGGATGCGAGAAATATAAACAGTATGGATGACTGATAATATATGCCTACGGAAGCCGTAATTGCGATAAGCAGTGCAACTACTCTTACAGTAGGTTCGTTTAGTTTGGTGCCTTCGATAGGACAGGTATGTGCCATGTTTTGTTTGGATTTGAGATGTGTAAAGTTTAATTTTTTTTGTTAGTTTAACCAGACGATGAATCTTAAATTTCCATAACATCGGAATTCCTGGGCGGGAGGGTTTTTGTATTTATTTTCTGACATTGGAGTGTGTTTTTAATGTGATGATTATTATCCGATGGATAGTGTTGAAAAAGAAAAAAGCCCCGTCGCTTGTTGCAAGAGGGCTTTTCTCAGATTATTTCGTGTTGTTCTTAAAATTTACAACAGGACATAACAAAGCCCTTTCGCCTGAACAGGCAACAACAAATGTTCATATGATTAAAGCGATTTGCGACTGAGGATTGGGATGTCATGATATATTTTTTTTGAAACAAAAAAAGCTCACCGTTTTTGGAGAGCCTGCTGTTTATTTAAATACCTGTTTTAATTAGCTCCCGATAAATTAAACACAACAATTGCAGCACATCATTGTACCGGAAAAAGCATTTAATATTTTCAGTTTGCTGATCATGTATTTAAGTATTGGAATGCAAAAATACAAATTATTTTGAAACAACTATGAAAATTATTTTTTTTTGGATTTCATTTAATACAAAAAGGCCGATCCGTTCGGATCAGCCTTTTCAAGCAGAAAGTGAGCAAAAACGAGTTTCTTAATTTAGAGCGGGAGAAAGGCTGTGCCCGACTTGTTATTTCTCTGCCAATCAATTCTGTAGCGTGTTGGGCATTCGTCGCCTGTTACAGGCTGGTTGTTGCTGTCGAATCCAAAAGTAACTGTAGCACTTTTATCGTCAGAAGGCACCTGGTGAATCTTAATACCTGATACCGGATTCCATTCACATGCCTGCCTACAGACTACCGGTTGCGTGATTTGAGTGTAGAACTCCTCACCCAGCCTGTTTGTGCCCCATACTACCAGATTCTGATAATTGCCTGCTATGCCAAAGCCATCGATCGACTGATTGTATTGTCCTTTTGATCCAGTGAAAGTAAGCTGTCGGGCTACATTCCATGTACGGCTGGTCTCGTTGTCGAAGCTGGCCTTTATCGACCCGCTTACTCTTTCAACATAGGAAGTAATGGTGCCGCCAACCTGCCAGCGAAGTCCACCATTTACATTAACAAATGTTTTGGTTCCGTTAAGTTTTACCGATTTGTTGCTTGCTACACGCGTTACTGTGTAATCAATAAACTTGTAAATAACCGTTGCGCCGGCCTGCTCCCAGCGGGAGCCTGCTTTCTTTTTGATTTCAATTTTACCGGTTCTTTTTAATCTGCCGTTGCAGGTGAGACCGTTGTAGGTAATGTAAATGGTGATGGTGTCGTTTACTTTTGCGAGTGAATCAACGGTTGCATTACATGGTAACCATGCGGTCGATTTTAAGCCGCTGCCATTGTTCGTCATAACAGAGGTGATATCGCCTTCTGCATCATTCATAATGCCTTCCACGTCATTTTCATCTGCAGATAATTGTTTGAGCGAAGTTGGATCTGCCGCACCCTGGTCGAGGGTGTCTTTTTTACAGGAGGTGAAAGTGAGCGTGAGGGCGGAGATAAGAATTGCTGCCAGCCGGAAGAAGTTTTTCGTTTTCATAGTTTTTGATTTGAGTTTATTTTTTTTGATTAATGAACTGTTTACAATTATTATACACCGAACTTTAATTTTACCCTGATGCCCAGCTGATTTTTTTTTAAGAATCCACAAATTCCACAAATTGACCACAAATTCACACAAATAATTTGTGCCCGTTTGAGTGAAAAATTAGTGTCCATTTGTGGATCCATTATTTCGCCACCTCCACTTTTTCAGTCACCCCGCAGGCCCCGAAAAATCCAAGTGCGCCTGTGCTCATGTTAGTTGGCACATTGGCTGATGCCGTGTTGAAATATCCTCCCAGCCAGGTAGTTTCAAGTAATATAGCCCGAATAAAAGCGGCATGTTCCCTGCTTAAGGAATATCTTCTTTCGGTGACTATCGTTCCTGATGGAAAAGTCACTTCTTCCATTGCAGGGGCCAGCACTTCGCTTACATCAATAGTTGGCAGGGTATAGTAGTATACTTTCGCTCTGCACGAATCCGGATTTTGATTTGTATAGCCCGGCACTGCTGACCAGTCGAGCAGAATCTCATAGATGGCCGGGTTCCCAGGATTGTAAGAAACCTGCAGCCTTTTAAAATAAAATTTATTATCAGCCGGTTTTTTTTGATAAGCGATAAAAGCAAAAGTTACAGCCGGTGGCTCCAGTATGGCTTTTGAACTAAAAACCCTGTTGCCTGAAGTAACGAGAAGAGAATAGGTTCTGTTTCTAATGCCAATAAAAGCCTTGTCGGACAAATACCTGCCCGCTTGCAAAGGGTCTTCATGAAAAGTGTAGGATACCTGGTTGGAAGAAACCAGGATAGTTGCCCCGCTCACAGGTTCCGCATCTTCATTAAGTTGGGCAACCGGTCTCGAAAGCGTAATCGTTTGAGTTTTAAATTCATTGGTAATAATTCCGTCAACAACGATAAAATCATTGGTCGCTTTCTGCAAATCCCAGTCCGATTGCTCCTCGCAGGATGCAAGCAACAGGATCAGAAACAGGTATGCAATTAGTTTTCGCATCAGAAACGGAATGTATAATTAAGGGATGGAATAGCTCCGGCAACCGAAACAGAAGTCGGAATTATTTCGGTATTGCCTTCAAGATCAACCGGAACCACAATATTTCCGTTGTCATCCATTATTTTATTAAAGTTAACCGAGAAAGGATTATGTCGGCCGTAAGCATTGTAAATGGTAAGCATAAGGTTGTGCTGAAACCTTTTCTCCGGCTTGCTCAGCGCAAAGGTTACGGATAAATCCAACCGGTGATAATCAGGATAACGGTCATTGTTCTTTTCGCCATACAAGGGAATGGAATACCCGTTCACATAATAAAATCCGGTAGGTGAGGTAAAAGGCGATCCGGTTAGGTACATCCAGTGCGACGAAAAACTCCAGTGCCTGCCTGTTGCATAGGACAAAGTAATGCAGAAATTGTGCGGCCTGTCGTACGCCGCGGGGTATGTTTTACTGTTATTTACATCAGCTATTTCCTTCATTGAGCGAGACCATGAATAACTGATCCAGCCAGTGAATTTTCCGCTTCTTTTTCGGAGCTGGGTTTCAATACCATACGACCGGCCAATACCGAACCGCAGTTCTCCCTCAAGCAGCGGATTGAAAAGCATATTGGCTTGATCCGTATAATCAATCTGGTTGCGGAGGTGCTTGTAATAAGCTTCAACTGAAAAATCGAGCTGCCGGTGCAAGATTTTGCTATAAAAGCCCAGCGAAAACTGATCCGCCTGCTGTGGTTTAATATTTGGACCGCTGGGCACCCAAACCTCGAGCGAAGTAAACGGGCTAATTGAGTTGCTCAATACCTGCAAATGCTGGACGTTACGGCTGTAATTTGCATGAAATGCTGAAATTTCAGAAACAGCATACTTAAGGTTAAAGCGAGGCTCAAAAGTCAGAAAGCTTTTATAAATAGTATTTTTAGCTACTTGTATCGTGTCAATAACTTTGTGGTTGCCATCAAAAAAGTATACAGAGGCCGGACCAAGATCATTCCACCGGGAGAGCCGGAATCCATAGCGCACCATAGATTTGTCCCCGATTTTCTGCTCATTGCTTGCATATATGCCAAATTCAGTGGACTTGTATTCCGATATATGCGGGATTGCTCTTTGAATCTCGTTATCCGAATAGTATAAGTTTCCCGGGTTGCTCTGATGTGCGTTGATCTCAAACCCGGCTTTTATCGTGTTTCTGGGATTCGGATACCACGAAAAATCAGTTTTAAGGGTTGCATTCGAAATGGAAGAAGTCCAGTAGTTTTTCAATTCCTTGGCGATGTCGAGGAAATAGTTATACCGGCTGAAGTATGCGGTGGTATTGGAAAAAAGACGATTGTTGAAAATATGGTTCCATCGCAGGGTGCCGGCGGAATTATTCCAGTTAATGCCAAAAGTGTTGGTTTTTGCAACGTTGTATCGTTCGAATACATCGCTGCCTTTATAGGCAGTCAGAAAAATCCGGTTGTTGTTATTGAGCCGGACATTGAATTTGGCGTTCAAATCGTAAAAATCAAATTTATAGGTGCGCTTGTCCTGTAAGGAGAACTGAAGCCAGTTTAAATTTGATTTGCGTGCCGACACCAGGAACGAACTTTTTTCTTTGAGGATAGGACCTTCGAGCGTTAAGTCAGAAGTAAACGGTCCGATATTTCCCGAAAACCCGAGCCTTTTAAGGTTGCCCTCACGGGCGCGCACATCAACCACCGACGAAAGTCTGCCGCCATAATTAGCAGGAAAATCACCTTTATACACCATAACATCCTTAATGGCGTCGGGAACCAGGGCCGAAAAAAATCCAAACAGGTGCGAAGGATTGTAAATGGGTGCTTCGTCGATAAGCAAAAGGTTCTGATCGCTGTTACCTCCCCGCACGTAATAAAAGGACGATCCGTCGCCGAACGAAATAATCCCCGGGACATTTTGAAGCGATTTGATGACATCCATATTTCCGGCAAATCCGGGAATTTGTTTTAATACTGCAGGAGAAAACCGCATATCACCCGGCTGGCTTATTTGAGGGAGCGGTTCATACGGATCAGCGGTTATTTCCACTGCTTTCATGGAGATAGGCGAAAGTTCAAGCTCAATTACCGCTTCGATGTTCCTGTTTAGATCGATTTGCATGGCAACCGGCAGGTATCCCACAAATGAGTTTGTTATCCGGTATTTGCCCCCGGGCAACGACAATGAATAGAACCCATAGGCGTTGGTGGTTGTTCCTTGCAGCGATGCAAGATCGTAAACATTAGCTCCTATAATTGCTTCGCCGCTTACTTTGTCCCTGATATAGCCGCTGATGGTGTATTTGCGGGTTTGCTGAACTTTTTCTGCCGGATTGTCAGTTGACTCCCCGGAATGCAGTTTTAGAATTATCTGCTTTTCAGAAACAATATAGTTGATTCCATTGGCAGTAAAAACCTTATCGAAAATTATAGACAACGGCGCATCGCGTTCGACAACCGTGATTTTTTTATCAACAGGAATAATCCGGGGATTGAAAGAAAACAGGATATCGCCTTTGCGGCTTATCTCTTTGATAACTTTTCCCAAAGGTTGATCATGAATATCAATGGAAATTTTGCGTTCCAGGTTTTGGGAAAAAACTGCCGAATCCGCAATTAAAAGCAGACAAATAATCAGTATCCGGTATTTTAATTTACTGGAATTCAAGTAAGTAATCTGTATAATTTATTGTTTGCCCGGGGAAATTTAAAATTTTAATATACTTTCAACGTATAAAGTTGTTGTTCAGTATATTTCTTTCCTTTTATAAAACTTGTAACTCTATGTACTCAGAAGCATTGACGCACTCCAGGCATTTTATCTACTCACAACTCTTTCCCGAAATCTCAATTTTGTTCCCGTTCTGTTTCACTTTCAGATCGAGTGTTTCTTTTAATACCTGCAAAACCGACGCCAGCGACTGGTTGTTAAAAGAAGCTGTAACGCGGCATTCTGACAAATCGGGATTCGCAATTTTAACAGGGATCTGGTAAACATTTTGAAGTGTATTTACCACTTGGGCAAGTGTTTCATTATCGAATACCAGCACACGGGTTTTCCATGCCATATAATTCGGATCAGTATTGGAAGATTTAGTTATCTGTTTCTCTTCAGGTGATAGAACAGCTTTTTCGCCCGGATTCAACAACATATTTTCGTCTGCTTTGGTTTTGTAATACACTGATACTTTACCGGTTGTAAGTACTACTTCCATAGTTCCTGAGGAGGTTCTGGAGTTTACATTGAATTTTGTTCCGAGTACTTCTACACGGGCATCGCCTGAACTTACGATAAAAGGTTTTGTTTTATCATGCGCTACTTCAAAATATGCTTCGCCTGTTAATTCAACTTTCCGGGTTTTTGAATTAAATGCTGACGCATATTTTATTTGTGAGCCTGCATGCAGCGAAACAACAGTTCCATCAGGCAGCACATGCACACTATTTGAAGTTTGTGCGGTAACTACTGTATCCCTGAGTTTTAAAATATTGAAAAGCAAAATAAATGCAGATGCCAGCAAAATGGTAACTACTGCAGCTACTTTCCAGATCTTTCGGAAAGAGGAAACAATGCTTTTTCTGTTTGGAGTGAGAGATATAACTTTTGCCTGGTTTTCTTTTCCCGGAATTAAGGCGGATATTTTCTCCTGCAACGCATTCCATTCCTGGTCCGTGTTCAGGGAGGAATAAATTTTCTGTTTTTCGACTAATTGCCAGGTTTTCCGGAATTGTGTGAAAAGTTCTTCGTTTCGGACATCGGCTTTCAGCCACCCGGAGAGCAAACGCAACTCTTCTTCCGTGATTTCCCCGGAGAAGTACCTTGTGATAAGGTCCGTGTAATATGTTGAGTTAGTGTTCATCTCTCTTTCCTGTCAATAATACACTTCAAATTGATTTTACCCTGATATGGGCTTAATTTTTTAAGACAGAAGACCGAAGTCTGAAAATATGATTTCATCTTTATCCTTGTCCCCCTCTCCTTATCGCCCCTCGCCATGTCGCCACTCTCCATGTCGTCACTCTCCGTGTCGCCCATCGCCCAATCTCCTCTCGCATTTCACTTGTGTAAAAAACTTACAACAATTAGTATGATAAAAGTCGCATACTCAGCCAGCTTAACGCGCATATGTTGCAGCGCTTTCGACATTTGTGTTTCTACGGTTTTCACCGAGATCTGCAATTTATCTGCAATTTCCTGGTATTTCAGGTTTTCGTAACGGCTCATTACAAAAATTTCCCTGCATTTTTCAGGGAGTTCGCTGATGGCTGCATCTATTTTCTCCCCGAGTTCAGCTGCCACCATGCTGTCGGAGCTTTCGTAATCGGGAACATCTAACAGTTCTTCGATATTCAGAATGTACCTGTCGAATTTTCGGTTATCCCTGAGGTAATTGGTGCATTTGTTGTGAATGATCATGGTGAGGTACGATTTTACAGGCCTCTCCATATCAATGGTTTCACGTTTTTCCCACAAACTGATAAACGCATCCTGAACAATTTCCTTTGCAGTTTCAAAATCCTTGACATATTTTTGCGCGAAATAGCACAAGCCAGCGAAATGGCTCCTGAAGAGCTGTTCGAAACTTGCTTCGTTGAGCGATTGAATGGTATGTTGGACTTTATTTTCCAGTTGAGACTATTTTATTTTCAGGTTTAAAACACTCCAGGTTAGTAATTAGCTTCCTAAGTTAATATCCGATTTATAACAAAGTAATTGCTTGTATATTGTGCCAGCACTTAATTTTCGGAAACATCAAAATTCCCTTTGGACTTGCATATTATGTTAAATCCGTTCCCGCAATAACAATTTATGCAAGCAATCGGTTCAACAATATTCATGAAAGGTAAGTTCGAAATGATTACCGGGGCGGATTTCTTTGGTTTCACTCCAGCTTTACTGAAAGTTTTCCTTTAAAACTTACGGGTGCAATAATGCCGCCGGGAGCCAGTACCGGCTGTTGTACTTCGATGCCACCCAGGGTGCCGGTAAGATAAAATCCTTCACCGATTTCATATTTATTCAGGCTTTCTACCATCATGTCGTACGTTTCGCGAACATCGGCGCCAATAGGGTACGACATGTTTCGGCCTATAATTTTTTCGATTCCGCTGTTTGCCAGCCAGGAAGCTGATTTAACCAACAGATTTTTGGTTTGCAACGAAAACTGAAGATCCTTCAGTATAATACTCGAATCCGCCAAACGGTATACCGGAAGTCCGGCAAAATACAATTTCCCTTGAATGCTTCCTGTGACATCGGTTGCTATTATCATTTTTTTCTCGTTACCATAAACGGATACGCCTGTGATAGTGATTTTTTTCTTCCCAAAATCATAAGATGTGTTTAACAGCATCAAACGCGTGATGGAATCGAGGTATCCGTAGCTTATATACGAAACAACATTGGCCAGGAAATCATCGTTGAGTTTGTTTACTGTAACCAGGTCGGGAAGTAACGGGTTAATGCGTGAAGGTGGCTGTTTACCTGTGAAACACTCGGTAACAGCCTGTATGGAAGTAGTGTGCCGGATAATTCCATTTGCACCGTAAACCGGCATGGCTGAAACCGATTTTGGACTCACCCTCAGCCATAATCCGTATTCTTCCGATAAAAGCATGGGTTTCTGCATTTCAATCCAGGCATCCCTTGCATTGCTTCTGAGATCCAGGGTTTGCTGCAGACCGACGTCGATTGCCGAATTGATAGTTTGGGTGTTGTATTTGATAATCATATCTGCAATAAACGTAATGGGCAGGTCGACAGGGCCTATTCTTAAGGTAGGTTTACTCAGCCATTCGTACCCGTCGGAGGTTGTTATCGTTGTCACCGACCAATCCTTATTGACGATAACCGATGAATGGAATTTAAGTGCAATCTCGGCATTCAACTCCCGATAATCCGAAAGGGACAGCCCAAACTGTTCAATCTTCCAGCCGGCTTTGATCCAGAGCTTTAAAGGAACACGATAGATAAATTGCCCGTTTTCGAATCCAAGCGTTATATTCTCCTTTTTCCAGGCTTTAACCATAATATTGTCGCCGCCGTTGTTGTCGAGGCTGTTATCTTCATATATCAGCCCTGTGAGTTGCCGGTTAAGCATAGCCTCCAGTGCGGCTACCTTTATTTCGACCGGCAGTTTGATGGTGGAAAGCACCGGTTCGTAGCTGAAAGGAGTATAGTTTTCCGCCGGTCTTTCGTTAGGTAAACTGGTTGATTTGCACCCTATAAAAATAACCAGAATCGAAAGGATTGAAAGCAGTTTGATGATGCTACTCATAGAATGTTTTTTTTACAAAGGTAGATGCATGTAGTGAATATTTTGCAATTTAAAGGGAAACCGGGTTTGATACATTCTGTATCTGGATTTTATATTTTAAACCCTTCCGGATAAAAAAATTCTGACAATAAATCTTATGGAATATTTCCGTCATCGAAGCCGGGTCGGATAAAATTCATGGCGTCCGGGAATGCTTTTCGCAGTAGTTTCTGAATCCGCGACAGGTCTGATAGAAATCCGAGGATTTCATCTTCTGCTTCAGGCAGGTGGTTGTATAAAAACGAAAATGCTTCAAGGGAACGGCTTACAGCAATAAGCGCGATTTTGGCCGACCCGTTTTTATCATAATTATCGGTTTTTTCATCATCAAAGGAATAGGGTTTGAGTGTGGCCCGATGGATTTTTACAGTTATAAAAAGGCTGTACCAGTTTACCACATCGAGGGCATCGCTGAATGTAACCACTTTTTGTTCGTTGATAATCGCGAAATTTTCTGCTTTCTGATCAAACAATTCTTTGTTGAGTTTAAGCCAGTCCATTAATCGGAAACCATATTCTTTAGCAAGTTTCTCTGCAGTGGTTGTGTGATGCACCGGTTTTACGTACTCATTTTTAGCTTCGGTGAGATCAATTCCAAACTCATTTGCGGTCTCGGCAATCATTTCGAAGGTTGCCTGAAATATCACCGAAAGATGTTCCCAAAATTCCTTATTCTGCATACCTTTTTCCTGCCCGTCCATTTCAAATTCAGCTATCCCCACAGAACAGCGCGAAACAAAAGCACAACGCTCGCACCAGCGGTCGCAATAGTTATGTATGCCTGCAATTATATTGTCCCTGACGGTTATTTCTGTCATCTTTTTTTTATATCGTTCAATATCTTCACGCTTAGCCATAGTGCTACATATTTTGAAATAAAATTAAAGAATTTATTCGGAAACAGGCTAAATAAGTCTCCGAAATGAAAAACGACCTGCAACTCCGGCACTATCCTTGCTTGTTAAACCAGCCAATGGCAAATGAAAATACCGCCTAAAAGCAACATTTGTGCTGTTTCAGGCGGTATTCTTCATAAGTTGATGATTAACAGGTTATTATAGCCTTGTTTTCAGTAGTTCACCCACATCGGCAATACTTACATCCTGCTGCGCACCAACCGCCCGCATTTTGCGCGTGGTGAAACGCTCAACAATACGGTCAATGGTATCCTGCCCCACCTTGTGTTCGCCAAGGCGGGTATCAATGCCAGCCTTCCGGAAGAAAGCTTCGGTTTGCTGAATGGCTGATTCAATACGCTGCTCATCGCTACCCTCGTTAATATTCCAGACCCGTGAAGCATACTGCAGCAGTTTTTCGCGGCGTTTGTCCTTCATAAGCCTCATTAATCCTGGCAGAACAATAGCCAGGGTTACAGCATGATCGATACCATGAAAAGCCGTGAGTTCGTGGCCAATCATGTGAGTGGACCAGTCACTTTTAACACCTGCGCCAATTAAGCCATTCAGTGCCATAGTGGCAGCCCACATCAGGTTAGCGCGGTTTTCATAATCGGGTGTTTCTATTGCAGAAGCTATTGTGCCCTCTTCGATAAGAGTAAGCAGTATGCCTTCGGCAAAACGGTCCTGAACGGGTGAATTTACCGGGTAAGTAAGATATTGCTCGATCACATGCACATAGGCATCCACGATTCCGTTGGCGACCTGGCGCCGTGGAAGACTGAAGGTAATCTGCGGGTCAAGGATGGAGAATTTCGGGTAAAGCACAGGCGATCCGAATGCAAATTTTTCCTGTGTGGCTTCGCGTGTAACCACACCGCCGCTATTCATTTCGGAACCAGTGGCTGCCAATGTCAATACAGCTCCAAAGGGCAGTGCTTTGTTTACTGAAATTGATTTAGCCGCTATATCCCAGGCCGATTCGCCATCGTACAGCGTAGCGGCTGCAATAAATTTTGTGCCATCAAGCACTGAACCGCCACCCACGGCAAGCAGAAAATCGATTTTTTCGGCTTTCACTACCTCAACGGCTTTCATCAGTGTTTCGTACCTTGGATTCGGCTCAATTCCACCGAATTCAACTAAGTCGAAGCCTTTCAAGGCAGCTTTTACCTGGTCGTATACGCCATTTTTAAAGATGCTTCCTCCTCCGTATGTCATTAATATCCGGGCATTTTCCGGCACATTCTTACTGAGTTCTGCAATTTTTCCTTTTCCAAAAAGGATTTTTACGGGATTATAAAAATTAAAGTTATTCATAGCATTTTTTAAATTAATTGTTATTTATTTTGAGAAATCCGACTTTAAAGGTTTTTAAAATATCGAATATCGAATAAGGAATAATCAATGTTGAAGTATAAGTCCGCAGGATATAATTTTTTTCTTCAGACGTAATACCCTATTTTTATTTGCTCAATATTCGATATTCCTTGTTCAATATTGAGCCTACTCCGAAAAGTCACAATTTATTGATTTTCAACTTTTTTACCCCTGACCCCTAAAGGGGAATGCGTTGAAAACCAATAAATTGGACTAAGTCCCCGTTAGGGGATTTAGGGGTAAAAGACTTTTCGGAGCAGACTCAAGATTTAATCAGCAAAATTTTATATTTACCTGTCAGAGCAGGGAAAAAGCCATCTAATTAATTAATTAATTAAGCAGAAAGAGTATTAAATTTAAATTTTCCTGATTTTGAAAGTATAGAAACGGATAAACTTGCAAATGTAACCACCGATATGGAACTCAAAGGCATAAGTATGGCAGCTACCACCGGCGATAATAAACCCTGTATGGCAAATGACAGCCCTACAATATTATAAAGAAATGAGATGAGATAACTGAGATATACTATTTTCAATGCAGAACGTGAAAATCCCAGGTAATCCTGCAACCTGCCAAATTTATCCGATTGAAGTATGGCATCACAGGCAGGCGAAAAGTGATAAATGTCATCAGCAATGGTTATTCCAATATCAGCCTTCAGCAGTGCCCCGGCATCATTAAGTCCGTCGCCGATCATAATTACATTTCGGCCATTCTGCTTCAGTTTACTGATATAATCAAGTTTATCAACCGGGCTTTGGTTGAAATGCAACTGTGTGGCCGATGTAAAATACGATCTCAGGTTTTCCTTTTCCGAATTATTATCGCCGGTTAATAAGTGGAGTTGCATTTGATTCATTCCTGTAATCACCTCGCTTAACCCGTCGCGATAATGGTTTTTCATTTTAAAATATCCCCTGAGTTTATTGTCGATGGAAATGTAAACCGAAGAAATCACACTCTCTTCAGCGCTTTCGTTACCGGCAATAAACTTCCGCGATCCAAGCATGATTCTATGGTTCCCGATCATTCCGGTAATCCCTAAACCTGCAATTTCCCTGTAGCTGTTGACAGGGAGCAGTTCGCTTACCGGAAGCCATTCACTTACCATTACCGAAAGCGGATGAGGTGAATTTCGTGCCAGCGAACGCAACCATTGCTTTTCCGGATCAGTGAGTTCCGTACCCTCCCAGCCAATATTCATGGTCCGCGAATGCGTAAGCGTTCCTGTTTTATCAAACACCACGGTATCGGCGTGTGTAAGTTTTTCAACTACTTCGGTGTTTTTGATATAAAAACCGTTTCGCCCGAAAACCCGCATTACACTGCCAAAAGTAAAAGGAATAGTTAATGCCAGGGCACAAGGGCATGCTACAATAAGGATAGAGGCAAAAACATAAACCGCTTTCCCGGGACCGTCTGCGAACGACCAATAAATTAATGCTGCCAATGCGATGGTTAAAATAACCAGGGTAAAATAATGACTGACTTTATTTACAAAGGTTTGCATGTAAATTTCTCCGTCGGCACCTGATTTGTCCTCGTTCCACAACTGGGTGAGATAGCTTTGCTCAACTTCTTTTTCAACCTTAAGTCGGATTGCTGCTCCTGATTGTTTGCCGCCTGCAAAAACAAAATCACCTGTTTTTTTTGCAACCGGAATGGATTCGCCGGTTACAAAACTGTAATCAATATTTCCTTCGCCTTCTGTAATAACAGAGTCGACAGGTATCAGTTCTCCATTCCTGACCAGTATACGGTCACCGGCTTTCAGGTCCTTCAATTGTACGAATTCTTCTTCAGCCCCATGCAAGCGGGTAACAGCTATCGGGAAATACGATTTATAATCGCGGTCGAATGACAGGGATTGATAGGTACGGCTTTGGTACCAGCGTCCGATGAGCATGAAAAACAACAGGCCGGCCAGGGAATCCATGTATCCGGTGCCTGATCCGCTGAAAATCTCATAGCTGCTTTCGAGAAAAAGAGTCAGAATGCCAATGGATAAAGGCAAATCTATATTTATGATCTTCTTGCGCAGACTTTTGAATGCAGAGAGGAAAAAATCGCTGCTGCAAAATGTTATAACCGGCAAAGCCAGGATAAAAGATACAATTCCGAATGTACCTGCCATAAGTTGGTCGATGGCTTCGCCACCGGGAAGGTAATCGGGAAAGCTGAGCAGCATGATGTTGCCAAAAGCAAAACCTGCCACACCGATCTTCATGATCATCCGGCGGTTAGCGCGTTGGTGATCATCTTTCTTTTCCTTATCAAAGCTCAGATCGGGAATGTAATGTATGCTGTGCAGGAGTTCAGCCAATTGCCGCAACGTTATTTCGCTTTCGCGGAATGTAATACTGACTTCTTTACGGACAAAATTTACATGCGAATGTATAATTCCCTTATGCAGGCTGTTCATGTTTTCGAGAAGCCAGATGCAAGAACTGCAATGGATTGCGGGAATAAAAAAGTTTACCCTCGAAATACCGCCATCCGAAAAATCCAGCAGTTTGTTTTTGATTTCATCCGCATCCAGAAAAGCATAGCGTGTACCCGAGGTATTCTCTTGGTCGAGCCGGATACCCGGAGTATGCATCATTTCGTAATAACGATCCAGTTTTTTCTCAGCAAGAATCTGATACACCATGCTGCAACCATTGCAACAGAAGGGTTTTTCGTCCCATATTACCGGATTTTTACCGCAATCCTGCCCGCAATGAATGCATTCTGTCATTTGTACTTTTAGGATAAGATGTCAAAAATAGAGAAATTTATCTGCAGAGTCACCATGAATCGTATGTCGAGCCTCTTCCATTAAGCAGCTTCACTTGCGCCTCGAGACAAAAGCATCAAAAAAAAAGCCCCCTGTCGGAAGCTTTCAGTTATCAATTTTAATTGGCGCTCTATTCCTCAAGAGCAATTGTATCATTTCCAAAACTGATCCCTAATCCACGGGCAGTCTTCATCAGTGCCGTGTCGAGCGTAACCAGGTTTGGTTTCTGTATGGCATCTTTGAGAGTGACACTGGTAATGTAAGGATGATTATACGAAACCATACGACCGAATTCACCTTTAAGAACCATTTCGAACGCTTTTACACCAAACTGGGAAGCAAGCACGCGATCGTATGCAATAGGAACGCCTCCACGCTGAAGATGACCCAATACTGTAACCCTGATATCAGGCTCACAGCCCAGTTTTTTAAGATCGTCCTGAAGTTTAAAACCAATTCCGCCCAGACGAACATTCTCATAGCCAACCTCTTTGCTAATTTCACCTATCACTTCGCCATCTTTTGGTTTGGCGCCCTCGGCAATAACAATGATAGCAAATCCACGGCCTTTGTGAAACCTGGCATTTATCTTTGAAAGAACTTCGTTGATATCGTAAGGGATTTCCGGTAAAAGGCAAATTTCAGCCCCACCTGCAACCGCTGCATTCAATGCAATCCATCCGGCATCTCTGCCCATAACTTCGAGGATAAAAACGCGGTTGTGACTGGCGGCAGTGGTAACCAGTTTATCCACGGCATCGGTTGCTATCTCGATAGCTGTCTGAAATCCGAATGTGGAGTCGGTAGCCGAAAGGTCATTATCTATAGTTTTGGGAACACCGATAATATTCAAACCTTGTTCGAACAGCTTTTGCGATATGCGCTGCGAACCATCGCCGCCAATACTAATCACGGCATCAATACCAAGGTAGGAAAGCTTGCGGATCATTTCGTCCGAACGATCGATATACTCCCATTCCCCCAGTTTATTCTTTACTGGCCATGCATAAGGTCCGCCCTTGCTGGTTGTCTGAAGGATCGTCCCGCCCTGGTAGTGAATACCTGCAACTTTCTCAGGAGTAAGTACCATTAGTTCGGTGGGCTCATTCAATATGCCGTCAAAGGCCTTAATGCTCCCCAAAACTTCCCAGTCTGATTCTCGTGTTGATCGTTTAACAATTGCTCTGATAACTGCATTTAACCCGGGACAATCGCCGCCACCGGTAAGCACCATAACTCTTTTCATATGTTTATATTATTGAATACCAATTAATTATGGCATTATTTTACATTTTTCAAAAACCGGGGCAAAGGTACATAAATTATTTTTTCAATTACTAATATTAATAATTCAGCAGTGCTACCGGAAATATTATCAGATACCAATGAATGTCAGATAGTTCTGAAGAATTTCGAAAGATCATGGCATGAAATGACTTCATCAAAAAACATATAAATACCTGGTAATATTATACTTATAAAATAAATAAGTGATATACTGAATTGTATATGAAAGCCCCGAATAAAGGAATTATTTTCTAATGAATACGTGGGTTTTTCAGGCCAATCGCAGGAAGATAGCCTTTAACAAGAGAATTTTAATCGCAGGTTAGCTGATATTCACAGGAACCTTTGGTTAGGACTGAAATAAAAGCTACTTCATCAAGTCAAATTCCTTGATCTCAGCAGAAGTAAAATTTGCCTCATCAACCAATTTATCACGGGTTGGCTGAGTAAACCAGAACAAAAGCAGACCCGCCAACGGCCAGATCAGAAGGGCATGAATTCCCAACAGCATGAAAAGGACAATACCCATAAATGAAGGTGCTTCGATCAGGGCAGCTCTCAGAACATTCAATTCGCGCCATGCCGCCAGTTTTCCGGCAAGTGATGTCATATTCCGGATAATGCCAAGTTTTTTGGGGAAAATGGCTTTATATGCAATAAAAGTTAACCCTGTTAAAACAATCAATACGATAATGAAAGGCGTTTTTTCGGCTGCGGTAACATCATTCCCCATAAATGCGCCGGTTGAAGTGTTGAGAAATACCGATACCAGAAGAAATAATACAATTCCGGCAGCCAGGGCAAAATACACTAATCGCAAACTTTTCAGGTATTCAGAGTTCATACAGTATAAATTTTAGGTAGAATTTCCAGGTTGATCGGGCAAGTTGAAAAGAATTGCTTTAAAGTATGCATTCAATCCTTAATTTTGCCCCCGGCAAAAATATACTTTTTTGTTTGCAGATCTGAAATTTATGGTACTTATTTTCGACATGGACGGTGTAATTGTCGATAACCACCGCTGGCATTTTGACTCTTATATTGAATTTGGCAAACGTCACAACATGAACATCACCCGGGAAGAATTTGGCAGGTATTTCGGCACTACCAACGATGTGATTATGAAATCCCTTTTTGGTGAGCACATTACGGCAAAGGAAATCATTGCTTTCGGAGAAGAAAAGGAGATCATATACCGCGAAATGTATAAAGCTCACATTCAGCCGGTTGAAGGGTTGATGGATTTTCTGCAATACGCTTCCGGACACAACTTTCCTATTGCCCTGGCAACAGCAGCTCCTTCCGAAAATGTAAAATTTACTCTCGCACAAACCGGCCTTTCGTCCTATTTCAGTGAGATAACCGATTCATCCATGGTAAGCCGCGGCAAACCCGATCCACAGGTGTACCTGATTACAGCTGCTAAACTGGGGGTTGAACCATCAGATTGCATTGTATTTGAAGATTCAATTCCCGGTATACAGGCCGCGCAGGCTGCCGGAATGCGGGTAATTGGAGTGGCAACAACCCATACTCCGGATGGACTTTCGTTGTATGTTAACGAAATTATTCTGAATTTCGTAGGTGCTGAAAGGTTCCTGACCATTTGAGAAATCGAAATAAGAGCGGAAGAAAGTAAATAATATATTTTGGAATGTTTGGGATCCTTTTAAACAGGGGCTGTAACCCTGATCCTCCTTTTCTTATCTGATAAGGTATGAAACAATGTTTTCCCGCAATGGAAATGATCCGATTTCAGATACTTACCAGCAATAACGATCCGGATATCAAAAAATCGGAAATTTAAATTCTGGTATGGAGGAAACTTACACATCAAACCTGATCATTATACAACAACAGGCGAAATGTAGGTGCTTTTTCCAAAAAAACTGATTATCTCCGTATCTTAGACTTTTCGTATAACTTTTAGCTCGAAAAGTTATTAATACTGATTACAGCTTATTCATAAATGAACTCTCACTTATTAAGCAGACCAGACTAAAGATTAAAAAGGCAATTTTATTGTGTGAAATCCGGGAACCCGTCACTAAAATGCCAGGAGACATTTTAATGATAAAAGTTCTGTCAGGTGGTACTATCAATCAAGATGTCAGGAGTTTTGATTGCTGAATATTGGCAGGATATTTCCACCAGCCAACCAATATGAATTTCCACAGCCCCGACGCCCGGGATTTTAAAACGAATTAATTTAAAAAATGTTGAATCCTAATCTCTTAAATTCAATATCTTTGTGCAGATGGGCAATCATTTATTAATGAAAGGCGCTTAAGTGTCAGATTCACAATGGCCCTATCGGATTGTTAACTTTTTGGCTTGTCAGCAAAAACGGTTTATTTTGTATGCTAAATACTTTGGTTTATTTTTTTACAAATCCATTCCATATTCCAAAAAATCTCTGGTCTTGTTTGTTTTTCAAACGGATCGGACTGATAGGTTTTTTATTGATTTTCCTTTACCAGGCAGCTTTTGCGCAACAATCAACTAAAAATAATTATACCGGCGCCTGGGAAACACCTGCAAGCTGGAATCCTGTATGGGCTTTGCCTCTCACTAATATCAGTGGTTTTGATGTTACTATTAGTGGAAATATATCGGTAAACGGATCTCTGAGCCTCGACGGGAATAATAAAAAGTTAACTGTATCCGACACCCTGGTTGTTAAAGGAAATCTAACCACCCTCAATAATTATGATATTAATATAAAGGATGCAGGAATTCTCATTGTTCGCGGAAACCTTACAATCAGCAATGATAGCAAGATAGAAGCAAATGGGATTATGATAGTAACAGGTAATATTATAAAAGCCGGTGACGTGAGCATTGGTGAGTTCAGAAGCAACGACCATCCTGCGAAAGTATTTATTGGCGGTACAATTCCTTCGGGATTAACCAGCAATAATTCTAAATTTAAACCCCTTAATTGTTCACTGCCTGACTTTCCTTTTCAGAATTCGACCTGCAATTACGGGAATATGGCAGATCTTGCAAATGCGTCCATATATTCATTCTTCCAAACCACATGTATTGCAGTAACTCCAATCATTACTGCCGGCAGCACTACAACATTCTGTAGCGGCGGCAGTGTTACTTTAACCTCAAGCCCCGCAACAACTTATTTATGGTCTACAGGAGCTACCTCACGAAGCATTGTTGTTGCAGCAACCGGAAGTTATACACTGCAGGTGACCGATGCCAGCGGTTGCCAGAGTGCGTCATCAGTACCCACAGTTGTTTCCGTTGTTGCCCTGCCTTCCACTCCAACAATTACGGCTGGTGGTCCAACTACTTTTTGTGCAGGTGGCAGTGTAATTTTAAGCTCGGTTGCAGGTTCAACATATCAATGGTCGACGGATGCCACTACACAAAGTATTTCAGTTTCAACAGCAGGCAATTATTCGGTGAAAGTAACCAATGCGAGCGGATGCCTCAGTGCAGCTTCAACAGATAAAATCATAACGGTGAACCCCTTACCGGCCACACCTGTCATTTCTGCTAGTG
>JBBQSY010000042.1:0-28795 GCA_038213495.1 Bacteroidales bacterium | reverse complement strand
AAATCTGTTTAAAAACTGGTGATTCTGATTTCTTTCCTAACTTTGTTCTCATGAAAAGTTCTTAAGGCGTTTGTCTGTTTTGCAACTACAAATATAGCCTTTTGAACTTTTCTGCTTTTTAAATTTGTTCGGACAGTTATGTATCCATATCACAATGAGCGATTATTGTTTTCAGATATTGGAAATTGATGTGGTTGATCACTCCTACCGGAATTCGATGTATTGCCTGGGCGACCTGAAAAATCCAAAAAACTCCGAACTTATGGATACCTGGTATAAAAAGAAAAATCAGGCAGGGCCGGATACTCCAGTGGCAGAAGGAATTTCTTTTGTCGGCAATAATATTCAGTTAAATACTTCCATATTTTCAGGTACCGATACAATTATGTCGGCTCATCTTCAGGTTATTGATAGTTCGGCTAATCCTTACATTGTGGTCGACACGGTGTTAAACTGGAAAAATATTTATGGTGTGGACCAAAACAATAACCCGATTGACCTGAACCGCGGAATAAATTTGTACCAGACTAAAATCAATTCAGCCCTTTTGCAGGGAAACAAACCATATTCTTTCCGTGTACGGTACCGGGATCATAACCTGAAGTGGAGTCAATGGTCGGCTTCAACCCTGTTCAACACAACGGGTATTAGCAGTAAAAACAGCCCGTTAAATGATCATTTCCTTGAGCAGAACCATCCCAATCCGTTTCAGGAAAATACCACCATAGTATATACGGTTCCAGAGAAGACCTCAGTTGTTTTACGCATCTACGACATCAATAACAGGCTTGTGGAAGAAATAGATGAAGGCGTTAAATCCAAAGGCACCTACCAGTTTCGTTTTGGCGCCGGAAATAAATGCAGCGGCACTTATATCTATAAGATGTTTACAAATAAATTTTCGGTGGAGAAGAAGATGGTAATACTGAAGTAGAAAATGGAATATGGTTTGTCAGTTAAAAACTTAAGGCATATAAAATCCGAAAGATATCTGATAAGCGGGTCCGAAATTCAGTGTTTCATTTCCTGCACTTACATATACCATAATGATGAATAAAAAACATCAAAATGAAAAGGACAACTTTCGCCTTAATCTTTCTAATAATCAGCTTAATTTCTGTTCAATTGTACCTGGTTGGCAATATGGGCCACATTAAACTCAACTTACGGTTACTCCTGATTGGATAACCCTGGGGATTGCTGCATCAACCTGCATGACAGGGATTTTTTTACTGACAGGCAAGTCATCGAAACGAAAAGAAGTTTCTTTCATGTTCAAAAATTGACGTCTGACATAGCAGAACCATGAACATATAAAAATCAGGGTGCGGAGACGTTCGCTGCCCGGATGCAGAACCTTATGTAATATGTTTTACAAATGTTTCAGCACCTCTTCCCCCATCGCGTTTGTGCCTAAAATCTTATCAGCAGTTGTATTGCTGTCGGCAATATCCCGTGTACGGTAACCGGCTTTCAGCACAGCGTCCACTGCCTGAATAATGGCATCTGCTTCGGTTTTCAGACCAAAGGATATATCGAGCATTAATGAAACCGAAAGAATGGAAGCCAGCGGATTGGCTACGCCCATACCTGTAATATCATGTGCCGAGCCGTGTATGGGTTCATACACACCGGTTCCGTCGCCTATGGAAGCGGAAGCCAGCATACCCATGGAACCGGCAATCTGCGATGCTTCGTCTGTTAAAATATCGCCGAAAAGGTTCGCGGTAACAATTACATCGAAACGGCGGGGATCTTTGATAAGCAACATGGCCGTTGCATCCACAAACTGATGTTCCAGTTCAATATCCGGGTATTCCTTTGCCACCTGAAGGATGGTTTCGCGCCACAACCGGCTTGTTTCGAGAACGTTGGCTTTATCTACTGAGCAAAGTTTTTTTCTGCGGGTGCGGGCAGCGATAAACGCTTTATGGGCTATACGTTCCACTTCGTAGCGGCTGTATTCGGCTACATCGAAAGCAGTATCGCCGTTATTTTTCCTGCCTTTTTCACCAAAATAAAGATCACCGGTAAGTTCCCTGAAAAAGAGAATATCGGCTCCTTTTAATATTTCGGGCTTGATGCTGGAAGCGCTGAGTAATTCATCGAAAAGTTTTATAGGGCGTATGTTGGCATAGAGGCCCAATTCCTTGCGCATGCGCAACAAACCCTGCTCGGGACGTACTTTTGCCGAAGGATCGTTATCGTATTTCGGATGACCGACAGCGCCAAACAATACTGCATCCGATTGCTTCATTTTCTGCAGTGATTCCTCGGGTAAAGGATTTCCGGTAACTTCGATGGCGGCGTGGCCGATCAATGCTTCATCGTAAGTAAACGTGTGATTAAACCGCTCAGCGATTTTATCCAATACTTTTTTACCAACTGCTGTAACTTCCTGCCCGATTCCGTCGCCGGGGACGATTAAGATGTGTTTTGATGCCATAGTTTATTTTGAGAAATATAATGTATTATGAGCTGAAATTAAATAATATTCAGCATTTTCTGGGTTGCTATGATTGCCGAAACCGTCTGATCACTGTCGAGTCCGTGGGTTTTAAATTCCTTGTCGCCCAGTCGCCAGGTAATAATGGATTCGCACAACGCATCGGATTTTCCTCCCGGCGGGATATGAACCACGTAATCGGTTAACACCGGCAATTCGAGCGATTTCTTTTTATAAATCTTTTTTACCACATTCATAAAAGCATCGTACTGACCGTCGCCCTGCGCGTGTTCTTCAAAAACCTCCCCTTTTATCTTCATCTGTATTGTGGCCGAAGCCCTCAAATCCCTCGAATTTGTAAGTACATAATTTTCAATACGTACTGTTTCTTCGTAGGTGTTCCGGTCGAGTACATCCGAAATGATATAAGGCAGATCAAATTGAGTGACCGTTTCTTTTTTATCGCCCAGTTCAATAATACGCTGGGTTACTTTTTTCAGATCTTCGTCCGACAATTCTATGCCCAACTGATGCAAATTGTTTTCGATATTGGCTTTGCCGCTTGTTTTGCCAAGCGCGTATTTTCGTTCACGGCCAAACCTTTCGGGCATCAGGTCATTGAAATACAGGTTTTTTTTCTTGTCGCCATCGGCATGTATCCCTGCGGTTTGGGTAAATACATTCTCGCCAACAACCGGTTTATTCATTGGGATGCGGAGGCCCGAAAAAGTTTCGACCAGCCGGCTTACCGAGTACAGGGATTGCTCGACGACCGATATTTTTACATCTTTCACAAAGTCGTGCAACACCGCCACTGCGCTGGCCAATGGGGCATTTCCGGCTCTTTCGCCCATTCCGTTAACCGTAAGGTGTAAGCCTTTAGCACCGGCATAAACGGCTTCGAGCACGTTTGCAATGCCCAGGTCGTAATCGTTGTGGGCATGAAAATCGAAATGTGTGTCGGGGTACCTTTCAACGATGGATGAAATATATTCCCTGGTTTCGGAAGGGGTAAGGATTCCAAGGGTATCGGGTAATAAAACCCGTTTGATGGGTTGTTTTGTCAGGAAATCGAGGTACTGAAAAACATATTCCTTCGAATGGCGCATTCCGTTGCTCCAGTCTTCGAGATACACATTGCAGTCGATATTATTTTTGTTTGCAAGGGCTATTACCTCGCCCACTTCTTTGAAATGTTCCTCCGGCGTTTTTTTAAGTTGATGGGTTAAGTGATTCAATGATCCTTTGGTCAGCAGGTTCATCACCCTGGCCCCGGTATTAAGCATCCAGTTTACTGAGATATCCCCGTCAACAAAAGTCAGCACTTCAATCCGGTCAATAAAGCCTTTTCGTTTAGCCCAGGTAATAATTTTTTTCACCGCCTGAAATTCGCCTTCCGAAACACGGGCCGATGCAACTTCTATCCGGTCGACTTTAACCTCGGTGAGCAGTAACTGGGCTATGGTAAGTTTTTCAGAGGCTGAAAAAGATACTCCGCTGGTTTGTTCACCATCGCGGAGGGTGGTATCCATTATTTCGATATGACGTATATTCCGGGGCATAATCTGATCTTTCTTTTTAAATGTAGCTGTTCAAAACTTTAATAATCGCGTTTAGTTGCGAACGACTGTATGTCGTTTTTCATCGCCTGCAGATAATCGATATCATCAAAACCATTCAGCATATTATGTTTTTTATAGCCATCGATAGCAAATGATTCTTTTTCTCCTGAAGACAGTATAGTTATGGTTTGATCGGGCAGGATTATTTCCAGCTCATTTTCAGGGTTTGCTTCAATAGAACTGTATATTTTATTTAAAAATTCAGGGCTAACCTTTACCGGTAGCACTCCGATATTGAGACAATTATTCTTGAATATATCGGCGAAAAAGCTCGACACCACACATCGGAAACCATAATCGTATATGGCCCAGGCTGCGTGCTCGCGGCTGCTTCCGCTTCCAAAGTTTTTGCCGCCCACCAGTATTTTACCGGAGTACCTGGTATCATTTAAAACAAAATCCTTTTTAGGTGATCCGTCGGTGTTGTATCTCCAATCCCTGAACAGGTTATCGCCAAATCCTTTCCTTTCCGTCGCTTTCAGGAAACGGGCAGGAATAATCTGATCGGTGTCCACATTTTCAATAGGTAGTGGAACTGCAGTGCTTTTTAATTTATTGAATTTGTCGTATGCCATTTTATTCTGAAATTTATTTGAATACTTTTTGCGCGAAACCGTTTATAACATTTCTCTTGGATCCGTTACCACACCTGTTACGGCAGCGGCAGCGGCAACGAGCGGGCTGGCCAGCAAGGTCCTGCTCCCGGGGCCCTGTCGTCCTTCGAAGTTCCGGTTGCTTGTGCTTACGGCATATTTTCCAGCCGGAATTTTGTCGTCATTCATGGCCAGGCAGGCCGAACATCCGGGTTGACGCAACTGAAAACCTGCTTCTGTCAATATATCCAGAATCCCTTCTTCTTTTATCTGCTGCTCAACTACATGCGACCCGGGAACCAGCCAGGCAGTGATGTTTTCTGATTTTTTACGTCCTTTCACAATGGAGGCAAATGCCCGGAAATCTTCGATACGGCCATTGGTGCAGCTTCCCAGGAAAACATAATCCACTTTTTTGCCGATTATTTTTTCGCCTTCGGCAAAACCCATGTATGCCAGTGATTTCTTATAGGATGCTTCGCCGTCGTTAACCATGGCAGCAAAAGGAATGTTTTGGGTAATGCCTGTTCCAAGGCCTGGATTGGTACCGTATGTAATTTGTGGCTCTATTTCGTCGGCATGATAATTCAGCTCCTTATCAAATTGTGCCCCGGGATCTGTTTTAAGAGTTTTCCAGTATTCCAGTGCTTTGTGCCACGCATCTCCCTTTGGCGCTTTTTCCCGTCCTTCGAGATAATCGAAAGTGGTTTCGTCAGGGGCAATCATTCCGCCGCGTGCACCGCTTTCGATCGAAAGGTTACAAAGGGTCATGCGACCTTCCATACTCAGGCTTTCGATCACTTCGCCGGCATATTCAACAAAATAACCGGTAGCGCCGCTGGCAGTGATCCGCGAAATAATAAACAATGCAACATCCTTGGCGGTGATGCCTTTACCCAGTTTGCCTGTTACATTGATCCGCATTTTTTTCGGCTTCGCCTGCATAATACACTGCGACGAAAGTACCATTTCGACTTCCGAAGTACCGATGCCAAAGGCAATGGCTCCAAATGCGCCATGGGTCGAAGTGTGCGAATCGCCACAAACTACGGTCATTCCCGGAAGGGTAATGCCGTTTTCGGGACCAACCACATGAACAATTCCGTTTTTCGGATTGCCCAATCCCCAGTGCGAGATTCCATATTTGGCTGAATTTTCTTCAAGTGCCTTTAACTGGTTGGCAGATAAGGGATCACCGACCGGAAGATGTTGGTTTATGGTGGGAGTATTATGATCGGCTGTAGCAAATGTTTTGTTGGGAAACATAACACCAGCTTTCCTGTTCTGCAGTCCCAGGAAAGCCACGGGGCTGGTTACTTCATGTATAAAATGACGGTCGATAAAAAACACATCCGGGCCATCCGGAATATGCCGCACAACATGTGCATCCCATACTTTATCAAATAATGTTTCAGGCGTATTGCTCATTTGTTATAAAATTAAATCTCAGTTTGAGTTAAGATGAAAGGAACTGCAAATTTCGGCAAATCTGCCGGTAATCAGCTCTTTTTTATGTCTTTTTATGTATTTATGCAAATATATCGAAAAAACTGCATACAAATAAACTGACACATGGCTATGCTCAGTTTACAAATGGGTTAAAACGACATTTCTTAAATATGTAAACAGCCGGAAGCCGATTTTGTTGTTAGATCTTTCGCTTTTAGACTGTTAGCGATCTTTTTGGGCCGGTTTGCGGGTTCGGGAATACCTGCTTTTCGGATTTTTAGCAGCCGGTGCCTGTGGTAGTAGTTTAAAAGAAATCAAAAAGCTACAGGATCAGGCAATTTATGCAAAATGTATTTCTTTTAAGCAAGGAAGCAAAGTCAATTCTTTGCTATTGGCAAGTTATAGCCAATAGTAATGATGAATTCTCTAAAAGAACATTTGGTTTACAGAAGGACTTATGCAACGACTCGTTATTATGACTTAATTGATTACCTTAACTACATTTGGAAGAGTACAAATTTAATACCTTTCATAAATTTACACCCAAAAAAATGGCAGATAAACAGAAGGACTCAAAAATACTCAGAAGCCAATACATTCCTACCTCAGAATTTTACAGCCAAATAATAGATAGTTTACAGGACTATTCCATTTTCACTCTGGATAATGAATTAAAAATTAATAGCTGGAGCAAGGGTTCAGCAACTATCTTTGGTTATGAATCAGACGAAATTTTAGTAAAAGATTTTGACATCATTTTTACTGAAGAGGATAATAAAAACGGAATTCCTAAAAGAGAAATTGATAAAGTATTAAAAGAAGGCATGGCGGTAGATAACAGGTGGCATCTTTGTAAAGACAATAGTAAATTTTATGCTTATGGTTTGGTTTTCCCACTAATTGGTATAGATGGAGCAATGTTAGGTTATGTAAAAATACTGCTTAATCATACCGATAGAAAGAAAGCAGAAGATTCTATCAAAAAATATGTGAAAGAACTTGAAGAATTGAATACACATAAAGAAAGCATGCTTGCAATTGTCTCTCACGATTTACGAAGCCCTTTGGCATCAATTATTGGAACAGCCAAATATCTGAAAAATAATTTCGAAAAAATGAAGCCTGAAGTTTTAAAGGAGATGCTGGAACTTCTTTATAACTTATCAATTAATGAATTGGACATGTTAGATTATTTAGTGGAATGGTCAAGAATCAAATATGCATCAGAAGTATTTTCACCCACAAAAATTGAGCTGGTTAAATATGTAAATAAGGTTTTTGATTCCTTAAATGAAATTGCCCAGGTGAATGCAATAAATCTTCATCACGAAATTGAAGAAAACGAAAGTGTTTTTGCCGATGGGAAAATGTTGCTTTCTATTTTGCAAAACATAGTTTCAAATGCTCTAAAGAATACCAAGCCGGGAGGAAAAATTACAATTACCGCAAAAAGAAAAGGGGATAAACAAAGTTTAGTAGAGATTCAAGTTATATTCAGGATTTAGATTATGTTAAACAAGAAAACTTAAATGTGATATTTACTTTCCTCCAATTCTATGATCAAATAATAGAAATATGGAATGATGAAGAGTTTATGCTACTGAAAGATGGTTTTAAGTCTATTATGTTTGGAAATACTAACCTGAAAGCCTTTGCCTTTAACGTTGATGTTCCGGTTAAAATAATTAGCAACCTAAAAATAGAAAAGATATTTAAGAAGAAAAGATATAAAGGATTTGAAAAGGCTTGGAGTAGGTTTTATAGAGAATATCCAACAAGCACAGGATATTTTGAATTTTCAAATATTGCCTATTCTGAGAACTACGCAATGGTTTATGTTGTTTGGCGTGCAAAACCATTAATTGGAAATGGAGGAATAGAGATACTTATAAAAAGTAATGACCAATGGAAGAAATTAGCATATTTAAATATGTGGAACAATTGAAAAACACTTTGCCCAACAAACCGTTATCTTATTTCAGAAACCATCTATAAACCTATTTGTATGAAAAAACAGGCTCTCCTTTTATTCTTTTTTTCGGTTGGCATGTATCTTTTTGCACAGGCCCAGGTTTTTATAATGGATCTGCCTCCCGGATACAATAAAGTAGTTTCGGCCGAAAAGGAAAAGGGTTTGGATGGCTCACCATGGCTTACGGAATTATGGGTTCCCGGAACCATTGCGCTTACAAGCGGTAAAACTATCGATGGCCTGAAATACAGGTATAACGTGTATCGCAACCTGCTTTATTTTCAGTATTTGGACTCTGAATATGTGGTTGGTTCACATGACAGTATCGATCATCTGATGCTGGATGGCAAACGGTTTGTTTTCGATTATGCTGATTCTAAGAAAAAAGAAAGAAAACGTATGATGGAACTGGCCGTGGATGGGAAAGCCAAATTGTACATCAATTATTACCCGTTTATAATACCTGCTAATTACAACATCGCCCTGGGTTCGGGAAACAGGAATGAAACAGTTGCAGTAAAGGAATCCTACCTGATAAAAGTTGGTCCTGTGCTTACCCCGGTTGACAAAAAAGGGAAACAAATTACTGTAGCTCTTGCAGATAAAAAGCAGGAGATCGGCGCGTATATAAAGAAGGAAAACATCTCGGCCAGGAACAGAAACGATCTTGAAAAGCTTGTTAAGTATTATAACTCCCTTGGGAATTAAAGAGTTTTCATTGATACAATGTTTCAGGAATGCACAAGGATGGACCATACCAGGTCCTGATGGTATATTCCGGTTGTAATTGTGACGGCTGAAGCGCTTCTCGTTTTATTCATTGAGCCTTCCATCAGGCAATAAGAATGGTTTCTGTAAGTCCTTAGTTTTTACCGAATTCAGCACTTGCATCGATAATCACTTCGTCGCTTACAATGGCCGAAGGTGTGCTGCTGCCGATTCCGAAATCCGAACGTTTCAGTTTCCCTGTAATTTTAAAACCGGCTATGACTTTTTTACTCATAGGATTGACCCCGTTCCGGACAACTGCGGTAAGAGTTACCGGCTTGGTAATTCCATGCATGGTAAGGAAGCCTTTTACAAGATATGTGTTGGCCGCATTGGCTTTTTTGAAATAGGTGCTTTTAAATGATAGGGTCGGGAACTGTGCTGCGTCGAAGAAATCAGCGCTTTGCAAATGAGCATCGCGCTTCTCATTATCCGTGTTTATGGATGCCACATCCGCTGTAAGTTCAACCACGGCATCAGTAAAGTCGGCCTTGGTAGTAGTAAGTGTGATGGTAGCGTTTTTGAAAGAGCCATCCACATCCGAGATCAACATGTGGGTTACGCTGAAACCTAACCGGGTGTGAGCCTTGTCGTTTGCCCATTCAGTATTGGAAACTACTGTGAACGAAACGAAAACAGCAGCTAAAGCTATCGCAGTAAGTAAGATTTGTTTTTTCATTTTTTAGAGGTTTAGAGGTTTAAAATGTAATTAATTATGAAGTTTACAAACTACCCGGGGTAGTTTGTAAACAGGTAATATTTCCGGGAAGAGGTGAGGTGCTTTCTGGAAATGGCATCAGGACTGGTAAGTAAGTTATAATTCCTTGTGCTGGATTTAATTATTGAATTATGCCCTATATGCCGGATAATCCGTATATCCTTTTTCATCCGCCATATAGAACAGATCCATTTTCAGATCCTGGGATAATGCCTGGTTGTTCTTAAGCCGGTTGACCAGATCGGGATTATTTATAAACGGACGTCCAAAAGCTACCAGGTTTCCTAGTCCGCTTTCAACATCCGCTTCAGCCCGCTCTTTATCGTAGCCTCCTGAAAGTATAATGGTGTTTTTAAAATTCCCACGAATGGTTTTCTTCAACTCTACGGGTACCGCAGGAGCGCCCATTGCCGAATGATCAACGAGATGAATGTAGGCAATCCCAAGGTTATTGAGTTGTTTTGTGAGGTGATCGTATGTGGCGTCAATTTCCGGGTAATGTGGCATATCGCTGGCAACTCCATACGGTGATAAACGTATTCCGGTTTTATCCTTTCCAATAGATTCAGCAACGGCTGATACCACTTCGAGAACAAACCGGCTGCGGTTTTCAATACTTCCGCCATATTCATCCGTACGCAAATTGCTCACAGGTGAAAGGAACTCCTCGAGTAAATAGCCGTTAGCACTGTGCAGCTCAACTCCATCAAAACCGGCTAGCATTGCATTTTTAGACGCTGTTACAAATTCTTCTTTTGTCGATTGCAGTTCTTCGTCTGTCATGGCTTTAGGTGTGGGAAAATCCTGCATCTGCTGTGAGTCGGTCCACATTTGCCCGGCAGGTTTTACTGCTGAGGGAGCCAGTATCTGTGCATTTTGCGGCATATTTAACGGGTGGCTGATCCGGCCGGAATGCATAAGCTGTATAATAATTTTGCCCCCGGCCTGGTGAACGGCGGAGGTTACTTTTGTCCAGCCCTCGACCTGTGCCTGGCTAAAAATACCCGGTATGCGGGCATATCCCAGCCCGTTAGGAGATGGTGATGTACCTTCGGTGATAATTAAACCGGCAGCCGATCTTTGTTTGTAATATTCGGCCATCAGTTCGTTCGGGATGTTGCCAATTGCACGGCACCGTGTCATCGGAGCCATTACTATACGATTTTTTAATTCTATTGATCCGGTTGTGGCCGGCGTAAATAATTTATATGCTTTCATGCTTTTTGTTTATTTTTTTGATCCCTTACTTAAACAAAATAAACGGAAGAAAGTTTAATGAATTCCTGAAAAAAATACTATTTCGAAACTGCCGACCAATCATTTTCATTAGTTTTGCTTATCCTGAACACCATCATTATTGGTTGTCAGGATTTCAGTCATTCCAAAAAATAAAAACTTTCAAGATGAAAAAACTGATTTTTTTCGCATTTTTTCTGTCCATTTCGATTTTCACATTTGCCCAATATTCACGAGGCACCGTGAAAGAAAGTCTTACACTGGACAGTAAAATTCTGGGCAAAAAGGTAAAATACACCATTTACCTGCCCTACGATTACGAAACTTCCAGCCGGTATTACCCTGTTACATACCTGCTGCATGGTTACTCCGACAACGATATGGGCTGGATGCAATTTGGCGAAGCCAACCTGATTGCCGACGAATGTATCGCCAACCGCGAAATACCGCCTATGATTCTTGTTATGCCCGATGGAGGCGTATCATTTTATATCAATAACTTCGATAATTCGGTGCGCTATGAGGATTTCTTTATCCAGGAATTTATGCCTTTTATCGAAAAAACGTACCGCATTCGCGCTGAGAAACGATATCGCGGCATTGCCGGTCTTTCGATGGGCGGTTTCGGCACCTTGAATTTTGCGCTGAAATATCCCGATAAATTTGTTGCCTGTGTTGCTTTCAGTGCCGCCCTGTTTTCGGAAGAAAGTGTAAAGGCTACCGACGAAAAAGGCTGGGGATGGGTATTGGGATCTCTGTATGGGCCGTATAAGGAAGGCGAAGCACGACTCACTGAACATTACCGCAACAACAACCCCTTCGATATTACCAAAACGAAGGGCAAAGAGGCCTACAATAATCTTCGGATTATGATCGATTGCGGTGACGATGATTTCCTTACCGACGACAACTGCCGCTTACATATCCACCTCAATAAACTGGGAATAAAGCACGAATTCCGTATGCGCGACGGAGCACATAACTGGACGTACTGGCGCACAGGCTTGCCTGCAGGATTAAAATTTATAGGGGAAAGCTTTCATCAGTTTTAGGGTAGAATTAATTTGCAGGAAAGTAAACCCAAAAACAAAAATAAGGTTAAGCTTATGCAATCCCTTTTCCCCAATACCAGCTATCATATCTTTAACCATTCCAATGGTTTCGAAAATGTGTTCCGGGAAAAGGAGAATTACAGGTTTTTTCTTGAAAAACACCGTCTGCACATATCGCCTGTTGCCGAAACTTACGCTTATTGCCTGATGCCTAACCATTTTCACTTGGTGGTGCGGATACGCAAACGTGAAGTAATAGAAGAATTGATCAGGATAAAAAATAATCGTAGCGACGATATTAACTTTTCCAAAGTTACAAACTTTGGAAAAGATAGTAGCATCGAAATCTCCGACAGCGACAGCGAAATCGAAAAATTTCTATCAAAGCAGTTTGCAAACTTGTTCAGCAGTTATACGCAATCGTTTAATAAAGTGTATAATCGCATGGGGTCTCTCTTTATCAAGAATTTTAAACGGGAATTAATAAGAGATAAAACCCATTTTTTAAATACAATTATTTATACGCATAGTAATCCGGTACATCATGGCTTTTGCAAAGATTTCGAAGAATGGCCCTATTCATCATACCCTGGTATATTGTATGGAGTTGAAAGCCTTGTTGAATCAGCAAAACTGCTTAAATTAACCGGAGGGCTTGATTCTTTTATTGAATTGCACCAGAAAAATCTTGCCCGCTTTGACAGTTTACCCGGTTTTGAAATTTCCTGATCGGCTATCAGATTTCACCCCGAGTTTCCAGGAAGCACATTTTGATACTGCATGCGCGACGGAGTACATAACTGGACTTACTGGCGCACAGGCTTGCCTGCAGGATTAAAATTTATCGGGGATAGTTTTCACCAATACTAAAAGCCTTATATTCCTGGTTCCAATGATACCGGTTTTTGGATTTTTATGAAATAAGCCTGGCAATCATATATGCAGCGCTTGCAGCCAATATACCTATGAACGCCGTTTTCAACGCCCCGTAAAAAGGACTTTCGCCCGTCAGTTTTGTTTTCACATAACCGAAAACCAGTAAAAACAGTACGGTCATAATGGAAGAAATTACCAAACCCTCTTTCGGCGTTTGGGTGACAAAATAGCCGATAAGCGGCACAATTCCCCCAACTATGTATGAAGACCCAATATTAAAGGCAGACCGGGAAGCTCTTTTGGCATCCGGTTTCTCCATACCCAGTTCAAAGCGCATCATAAAATCAACCCATTTTGTATTGTCCTGGCTGAGTTCTGCGGCCAGCTCGTCCTGCAGCTTCGGACTGATGCCGTAAGCGCTGAAAACTTCCCTGACTTCCTGTTTTTCGATTTCGGGAACGGTTTCAACCTCGGCGTATTCTCTCTTAAGCTCTGTCTGGTAGTGCTCAACATCGGTCCGGCCGGCCAGGTAACCGCCCAGTCCCATGGCAATGGATCCGGCTACTACTTCGGCCAGGCCTGCTGTAATTACGATCCCATTGCTTGCCACAGCTCCGCTGAGTCCTGCTGCAAGCGCAAACGGAACTGTAAGGCCATCGGACATCCCGATTACAATATCTTTGATTAAATCAGAAGAGGTAAAATGTTTTTCTTCGTGCATGGGGATCAGATTATGCTGGTATTAATAGAAGGTGTTGTTGGATGCAGGTTCAGTGTTCCGGCTTCAAAACCCGAAGTTCCGAAGTTCCTGATTCCAGGTTCAAAGTTCGGGGTTTATCCCGTATTCTACTTTTAATTATGTTTTATCTTTATTTCGTAATTCCGTCTCCTGACTTCGGACTTCGGACTTCGGACTTCGGTCTCCGGTCTCCGGTCTTCAGGCTTTTTCCCGCTTTCCCCCCACATGTTTCAATATATCATTCATCATATCAATTTGATCTTTCTGCAGTTCAAGCAATTCCTGCTGCTGACCCATGATAAAATGATCTATTTTTTCGTGCAGGATCCTGATTTCGAGTTCCGATTTAAGGTTGATCATTAATGTTGTGACATGCGGTTCATACCCGCTTCGCAAGCAGCTTCCTATTAACAATTGATTTCCAGCTATTTCCGGATTTTATCATAATCGGACAATACCAGTTTTATACTCGAAATAATGATTTCCGGATCATCATTCTGGATATTATGTCCGGAGTTGGAACAATAAAATATTTTACCGTATTTGAGCGGATTAATTAATTTGAGGTAGCTTTTTATCTTTATATCGATCTGTATCCTGAACATTTTTTCCCTGTCGTAAATGGTCGGCGTTTCTCCTGCTTGCGTTGCATAACCACCAGCCTTAATAAAATGAACGGGCACGTCGGGCAAAGGATTGCGATTACATAATTCCCGGCCTGTCCGGGAAAATCCTCTCTGTGCTTTCATTTCTTCCACAACAAACTTAGGACCCTGGGCCATATATTCATCGGCAGATTTGTCGTAAACATCAAAAAGGGAATCGATCTGGCTTTCGGTAATCCCTATTTCCCGGTATGGTAACCTCCCGCCTCCTTCAACTTTCATAAAGTCGTGCGGATCCACAAAAATCAGTCCTGCAATTTCATCCGGGTGAAAGGAAGCAAAGTACCTGATATAGGCAGCTCCCCACGAATGTCCGACAAGTATGTACGGTGGGAAAAGACCTTTCCCGATAAGTGTTTGCCGCAGCAGTTCCCCAATGTGTTCGACGGTCGGAACCTGGTTGTCATCGTCGGAACCACCTATCCTCGGACGGTTATATGCGAACGCAGCATTCCCCTTTGATACTTCTTTAACAATCGGCATCCAATATTCGAAATCGGTTCCCCTTCCATTTTCAAAAACAATAACCGGCTTTCCCTTTTTGTTGTTTTCCATTCCATATGTAATCATTTCAACCTTAAATCCGTTAACTTTTGCATAATCCAGGTTTGGGATTGCTTTCTTCCTGTTGGCCTGAACTGTTGCAAGCAGCACATTCCACCTGGGGTCGGGGTACAATGATTTTAAGTCAGGATCGGACTTTATATGTCCATAATTGGAGTAAGCCATTGATGTTGCAATGTAATTCAAATGAGCGAATGCACTGTCCGGATAGTTTGCCAAAGCCCACGAACAGGCAGCATTATAACGATGGTTTAACGTCGCTTTACAATCAGGCGCTTTAAATGCCCCGGAAAATGCAAAAGCAGAACCACTGAAGTCTTTCACATTGTAGAGTGAATCGGCCACCTTGATAAGAACGGCGTATTTTTCAGGGGCATTCTGCGCGGCTAAAGATGCTGTAATAAGTACAAAACTTAAACATAATGTTGTTGTTTTCATATGCCTGATTTGATACGAGTTTTATTCAATCCGCCCTAAAACTATTTTCTATTAAATATATGGTGTTTTATTATATGTATTCAAAAACAAATATAAATTAACTGAATGTTTGTTTTTTAGTGTTGTAAATCATTAATTTCTCAAACATTTTATGTTTGAGATTCTGGCAATCAATATCCAGGTGCAAAACTTCTTTCCCGCGGAGGAAGTCAGGATAGCTCCGGATCCTTTTGCTGTCATGTTTACCTGATGCAATCGGATTCTCTCAACGGCAAATCTCATGTCTGATCCCGACCTGAGATTTGCTGTTTACTGATCAAAAAGAATTTGACTTTTGGTACAAAACTTTGAAAAACAATATTGTGTTAATCAAACATATACACCCTGTTATTTGTTTATAGATGTGTAAGCATGATACATAACTGTGAGTTTACAGGAATAGAGCTTTTTGTCAGATGACCCGAGATTAGGCTTTTCTGAAAATCACTATCAATTAATAAAAATGAATTTTAATGATCCTGCATTTCATTTCTTCATGAACAGCCGGGAATTCAGCGGGAATTATTATTAACCTTAAAAAATAAAAAAATGGCATCAACAACAATTACAGGAAGTGATCCTGCTACCGGAAACCTCACTTTGTCAGATCATGGTAACACCGACTGCAAACGTGAAGAAATTGTAACCTGGGTAATCCTCCCACAGTCAGGAGTTGAACAAATTACCGCGATTACACCAAAACCCGGTAATGTAAATATATTTGCCGATGGTCCGGCCAAGTTACCCGGTAACAGTAAAAACTGGAAAGGAAAAGTTAAAGGTGCTGCTTCTCTTCCTGTTCCTCCGCCTCCGGGAGTTGTAATTGAAGAGTATAATATTTCCTGGACTGACAGTGCAGGCAAAAACTATGTTTTCGACCCTAAACTTCAGGTTAATCCATAAATTATTTCTATGTTTCGTAAAAGAAAAGTCTATTTTTTCTTAGTAGGCTTTTTTTGCTTATTTGCACTTAGCGTTTCTGCTCAGGATCAGAAACTGGCGGATAGCCTGGCCCGGATTTATAAAGCGGGTAAACTAAATGATTCAGCGAAGTTAGAGTTACTCAGGAACCTGTCGTTTAATGAGGTGAATGACCTGCAACTTGCTTCAAAGTACGCTGATGAGCTGATACGTTTATCCACACTAAAGGGCGACAATTTATACCTGTACAGAGGTTATCTTCAAAAGGGTAATAAAAAAAGGCTGTTGGGCGATTTGCAGGAAGCGCTTGATGCTTATTTCAAGAGTGTTGAAGCCGCAAAGAAAGCCAATTTTATCACAGGTGAAGGAAGCGCATACGGGGCAATTGCTGACGTATATTCGGCGTCAAATAATCCCCGCAATGCAATGCTTTACTATAATAAAGCAATTGCAACCCTGCGACAATCCGATAATGCAATTGCACTGGGATCTGTTATTTCAAATGCAGGTGATGAATATTTAAACATCAAAAAATACGATTCTGCTCTTATATATTTCGAAGAATCAGGAAAAATATTTGAAAAAAATAATTACCTGCCCGGAAAGGCCTACAGCCTGGGCAATATCGGGATGGTGTACGCTAATACGGGCGAAAACTATCTGGCCGAAAAGAACATCAACGAAGCGATCCCGATGCTTGAAAAACTGGAAGATTTTTATCCGATCTGTGTATATCTTATCTCCATGTCGGATATCTATCTGGAAAAAGGGGATCAGAAAACGGCCCTGAACTATGCATTAAGAAGTCTGAAACTTGCGCAACAATACGGACTAAAAGAGCAGATCAGCGATGCCAATCTCAAACTTTCGGATCTGTACGATAAAGCCGGAAACCTGCGCGAATCCTTCAGGTATTACAAGGATCACATTGTTTACAGGGACAGTGTTAACAACATCAAATCGGTACAAAAAATGGCAAACCTCCGCACGGATTACGAGGTTTCCCAGAAGCAAATTGAAGTGGATCTGCTCAACCAGCAAAAAAGAACCCAAAAGATCATTAATCTTGCCCTGTTCATCATTCTTGGTCTGACAATCGTTATACTTGGTACTTTATTCTGGTTTTACAAAACGATCGCAAAAGAGAAAAAAATATCGGAGAGTCTTCTACATAATATTTTACCTGCCGAAACGGCGAAGGAGTTAAAGCTAAACGGGAAAGTGAATGCAGTAAAATTTGATCAGGTTACTGTATTGTTTACTGATTTTGTAGATTTTACAAGGGTAGCCGAACAGGTAGAGCCGGAACAACTGGTAAAAAGTATAGATTATTACTTCAAAGGATTTGATGAGATTACTTCGAAATATGGCCTTGAGAAAATCAAAACAGTAGGTGATTCATATATGTGTGCATGTGGCCTCCCAACAGCAAATCCGGCTCATGCCCGAAATGTGATCATGGCTGCAAAGGAAATGATTGCCCTGGTCCGGAATGAGCTGAATGCCCTGGACGGCCTGAGCCATTTTGACGTCAGAGTTGGCGTACATACAGGACCTGTAGTTGCAGGGATTGTCGGAATAAAGAAATGGCAGTATGACATATGGGGGGATACCGTTAACGTAGCATCCCGCATGGAATCTATGTCAAAGCCTGGCAGAGTTAATCTTTCCGAGACCACCTATCTTGAAATTAAAGATGAATTTCCCTGCGAATACCGCGGAGAAATTGAAGTGAAGAACCGCGGGCCATTGAAGATGTACTTTCTGTCTTAAACGGGTAAAAGTAACCCTCCAAACTACACAGTTTTGCCGGATCCCCTCAAACTTCTTATCTAATAACGATGACTCCAGGTTTCGTTTTAGTTCTGTATACCACGACTATAAGGGACAGCCACTGTATATAGCCGTTTGCTGCCACTCTTAATGTCACATGTTACTCTACTGGTAGTAAGTTTGCTGATGCAGCAAAAAACGACGCTGGAAATTTGGGCTGATTGGTATTTGCCTGATTGGTTTCAAATGAAAAAATTGTTGTAAATTGGCTTATAAAAAGATTATCAAGATGAAAAATATTAATGTAACTGCAATGAATAGATTTTTATTGCTTTTAATAATCACAGTCATGACGTTAAAGGGATTTTCTCAGGATTTACCCACGGTCGACAACATCACAACTTCGGCCGGAGTGGTTGAAATGCACTTTATAGGGCATGGATCGCTGATGTTTAAGGTGGGAGCATTTGTTATCCACATTGATCCTGTACGGAGTATGGGCGACTATGCGAACCTGCCTAAGGCCGATCTTATACTTGTTACCCATGAGCATTCCGATCATCTTGATCCTCAGCTTATCAATGACTTAAAGAAACCGGGGACAGTGATGCTGTGCAATAAAAAGTCATCCCAAAAAGTGGAATTGGCTCACGCAATGAAACAGGGCGACAGGAAAACGATTCATGGTATTGTTATTGAGGCGGTTCCAGCCTATAATATTAAGAATGAGCGGGCTCCTGGTCAGCCTTTTCATCCGAAAGGTGAGGGGAACGGGTACGTACTTACAATCGGCAACAAAAGATTTTATATTGCCGGAGATACTGAAAATATTCCCGAAATGAAGAATCTCAAAAATATTGATGTCGCATTTCTGCCGATGAATCTTCCATACACCATGACCCCGGAAATGGTGGCCGAGGCTGCGAAATCATTTTACCCCCAAATATTGTATCCTTATCATTTTTCAAATACCGACACTTCCATTATTGCCGGATTATTAAAGGATACGCCTATTGAAGTGCGGATCAGAAATTTAAAATAATTTATCGCTGATCGGCTAGAAAACCTGCTCAGTAACGGATGAGCCAAGATCAATGATCAGTCTTAGACGGAGTATATTGGCCATCATTTTCATTGATATTAAAAAATTAAGGTGGTCAACAGGTATAACCCTATAGCATCTTTTCCGAAAAACTTATTTTAGAAAAAGTACGATTTGCAGGCACTCCTTTCGGGATTCCTGTTCAGGTACTGCTCAATATTACCATGGGTTTCAGCGGGGCAAAAAAAACAGGAAGTCGATTTTGACTTCCTGTTTTTTTTGTCTACCCATATAGCCTAAAGTTGCAGCCGGATAACTTCCTACCTACAGAGCTAAAGTATTCTTTATCTGACTGTTAATTATAATATAACCACAGCTTGATTAGAAAATTTTACATCAAGAGCTCAAACAGTATACATAATCAACGATGATTAAATGAAGATGCTATGAATAAAGTTCAAATTTTTAACTAATTAAGTGAAGATTTTAGCATTTTAAAAGAAGTTATCTTTTTATACAACACCATAAAACGCGCGTTCAATTCCCCATATAGCACCTTCAGCCTTTTTTGTTTTTTCACTTTTAAGGCACCATTTACTTTTGCCACATCAAACAGATAAATACTTATTTAAACCCTACAAAAATGAAAACAAAAGGATTAATTGTGTGCGCATTGGTTGCATTAATTGCATTTAACGGTGTTGCACAGGAAAAAGAAAAGCGATTTGGATTTGAAATCAGCAGTGGCGCTTCCGTTGCCACAAAAAAACTAGGGGGTGAAAAAGTAAATCCCGGTTTTGGCTTCGAAGGAATTTTGCATTACCGCTTTATGCCTCACACCGGAATTTATGGTGGCTGGGGATGGAACAGGTTTGGCGCCGATAATTCATTTGCCGGCACCGATGTTTGTTTCGAAGAAACTGGTTATGTGTTCGGGCTTCAGTTTAAACATCCGGTAGGTACTTCGGCTTTATCATACTATGTAAGAGGCGGAGGTTTGTATAACCATATCGAAACCGAAAATGCCGATGGTGATATTATTAATGACACCAAACATGGCCTGGGCTACCAGCTTGCAGGTGGAATTGATCTCAATCTGGGTTCGAACTGGAGTTTAACCCCTGGTATTAAATTTAATTCTTTATCGAGAGAAACTGAATTTGAAGGAGCCTCAAAACAGATGGACCTCAACTATTTATCGGTAAGGGTGGGAATTCTGAAAAAGTTCTAAATATTTACAGGTGGTAGCGGGGGTGAGATTGATTTTTGGTTGGTTTTATAGATTGACAGCTCACTCTCCGCCAAAACCTTTTCTGAATAATAAACTGAACATTAAAATAACATTGAAATGAAAAAGACAATCCTATTATTTAGTGCATTTTGCTTATTGCTAACCTTTTCCTGCCAAAAAGAAAGGCCGGAACGCTTTGGATTCTCTAGCGCAATTGAAAAAAACTCCAGTGGTTTAACCCTTATGGCGGTAAGTAGCAGAGCTGATTTTATTTATTTGGAAGGATATATTTCTGTGCAGGAAGGTGAAGTTGATGTTACACTGACTGATCCCGATGGCGTGCCGGTTTTTACAAAACATATAGAATCAGGGTACAACCTTCATGTGAATGAAACTTTTGAATCTGTTCCTGGCTTTTGGAAGTTGAAATATAAAAGTAGGCAAGGTATTGGCTCAATGGATTTGCATATGGATTCGTATAAATAATTTTCCGAAATTTGAAACTATCTTTGATAAGTTAAATCTAACGATTATGTCTTTAAAGCAAATACATAGTTTTTTCCCTTTCACAGGTTTATTGAAACTACTTTCCGGACTGGCAGTTGCCATTCAAGGTGTTTTGATATTGTATAATCACTTCAACGGATATAATGTTATGGGAAGCCTGCAGGAATTCTTTTTTATGTTCTTCATCCGAACATTGGTTGGTCTGATAGCCAGCTTCATAGTGGCATACCCATTCCTGTTTACAATTCGTTACCTGAACAAGACTGCACCATGGAATAAGAATGTATTTAAAAGAATAGCCATACAACTCAGCTTAACCATCATATTCTCAGTTGTTGTTTCAAGCGCTGTTACACTATTTATTAAGTGGAAATATCCTTCTACTATAGGGGATTTTGAATCAATAATTAATAATGCTATGATTTATATTGTGGCCAATATTATTTTAATGTCTATCCTTGAAGGTTGGTTGTTTTTTGAAGAAAGTAGAAAAAAGAAGAGAATTGCAGATGAGCTTCAACAAGAACTACTCATTGAAGTTGCCAATAGAGAAATGTACGAGACCCAAATACTTATAGAGGAGCAGAAAAACAGAATGGCCCAACTACATATTGAGCAAGTTAACAGCCTCAATAAAAATCTTGAGCAAGAGATTGAAAAGAGAGAGCAGATTACAAATCAGCTAAACGAAAGCCGTGAGCAGCTTAACAGTATTCTGGCAAATCTGGCCGGTGCCGCCTATCGTTGCAATTTTGACGACAGCTATTCTATGAAGTATATAAGCGAAAAAATCTTCGATATTTCAGGCTATCATGCGTCAGAATTTATCGAAAATACTGAACGTGCTTTTGCTTCAATTATTTACCCCGATGATCAGGAATTATGCAGAATTAGCCTTCAGGAAGCTACTTTGCAAAAAAGCCGCTACGAGTTTGAATACAGAATTCTGCATAAGAGCGGAAGTATTGTCTGGGTAAACGAGAATGGCATGGGAGTTTACAACCTTGAAGGGAAACTAGAATGCCTGGACGGAATTATTGTTGATATTACCCGAAGAAAAGAGGCTGAATTTGCCGCAGCGGAAAGCGAAAGAAATTATAAAGAGTTAATGCACTTTCTTCCTCAACCAGTTTTTGAGCTTGATATTGGTGGGAACATTCTGTTCAATAATAAAGCAGGACAGGAATTTTTTGGCCTCGAAGACCCTGAAAAATCTAATAAAAAACTGTCGGCACTTAATTTCTTTATCGATGAAGATATTCCAATGGTTATTGAGAATATTAAAAAATCAAATCAGGCAATTAAGACTTTGCCGAATGAGTATACAGTTAAAAAAACCGATGGCACACTTTGCCCGGTTATGATATTTGGCTCTCCCATAATTCGTAACAATAAGGTTGTTGGTCGCAGAGGAATTATTATTGATATATCCGAAAGGAAAAAGCAAGAGGAAAAACTATTAAAAGCAAAAGAAGAATTGGAACGGATAAACAACACCCTTGAACAAAGCATTGTTGAGCGGACAAAGCAGCTTACCGAAGTAAACACACAGCTACTGAAAGTGCAAAAAGAGAATTTGCAATCGCAGTTCGAGGTGCTGAAGCAGCAGGTTAATCCACATTTCCTTTTTAATAGCTTGAACGTACTAACCTCACTCATAAAGATTGACCCCGATTTGGCCGAGTCGTTTACCGAAAGGCTTTCTAAGGTTTATCGCTATGTGCTTGAGAATAAGGAGAAGGATTTGGTTAGCCTCAGCACCGAACTGGAGTTTTTAAATGCATACCTATTCCTGCTGGAAATCAGGTTTATTAAGAAGCTGTTCATCGATATTAAAATCGACAAATCGTACTACGATTACCAGATACTGCCTATTGCCATTCAGCTAATTATTGAGAATGCCATTAAGCACAATATTTTCTCAAAGGCTCAACCACTAAAAATTGAAATTTTTATTGACAAGCTGGATCAATTGAACATTATCAACAACCTGAATGTGAGGGAAACTAAATTTATTTCAACTGGAGTTGGCCTCGATAATATCAACCGAAGATACGCCCTTGTGTCCGACCTAAGACCCGAGTTCATAAAAACCAGGGAACATTTTATTGCCAAACTTCCATTACTCAAATTGGAAAAAACTGAAACAGAATAACACAAAAAATTATGAAAGTCGTAATTATAGAAGACGAAGCGTTTGCCGCTTTGCGATTGAAAAAGATGATTCTGGACTTTAATCCCGGTATCGAAATTATGGCTGAACTTGAATCGGTTGCCGAGTCGGTAAAGTGGTTCAAATCGAACCCTGAGCCCGATTTAATATTTCTCGACATTCACCTTGAGGACGATTTAAGCTTCGCTATTTTCGAACAGGTAAATATATCAAGCCCTGTAATCTTTACCACCGCATTCGATGAGTACGCCATTAAGGCATTCAAACTGAAAAGTATCGACTACCTGCTGAAGCCTATTATTCATGAAGAGCTTGCTGCAGCCCTGAAAAAGTATGAACAGTTTAGCGGTTTGCATCGCGACGCTATCGACCTGCCATCGCTATACAACCTTTTGACCACTAAGGATAAAAAGTACAGAGAACGTTTCTCAATTTCGGTAGGCACAAAAATAAAAATAGTTGAAGTAACGGATATTGCCTACTTTTTTGTAATGGACAAAGGGGTTTACCTTCGCACTGCACAGGGTAATACTTTAAATGTCGATTTCACGCTGGATAATCTTGAGGAGATTCTTAATCCCGTTTCGTTCTTCAGAATTAATCGCAAATACCTGATTAACATTGCATCAATTGCCAGCATAGTTGCCTACTCACGCAGTCGTGTAAAACTGGAGCTTAAACCCAAAGCTGATGATGAGTTTGATGCCATTGTAAGCATTGACCGCTCAGCTGATTTTAAAAAGTGGTTGAATACCTGACCTGGAGAGATTGGCAATGAAGAAAAAATAATTTCAAACAACAATGAATAAGAAAACATTACTAATTGCGCTGTTTTTTGCAATTCCATTTGCCATTTTTTCGCAAAATCAGCAAAATCCATGGACATTTCAGACTAAAGGAAGAGTATATAGCTCACCTGTGATTGCTGGAGATTTACTTTTTTTCGGTAGCGGAGACAGCACTTTTTATGCGGTAAACAAAAACAGCGGAGCATTAAAGTGGAAGTTTAAAACGCAGGGTGCGGTTCATTCCGATCCGTTAGTAAACAACAACTTCGTTTATTTCGGAAGTCAGGACGGAAACCTGTATTCCCTTGATAGCCAAACCGGAGAATTAATCTGGAAATTTCAATCGAAAGGAGAGAGAATGTTGGATTTATGGGATTACTATTTATCATCACCAACAATTGAAAACGGCACAGTGTATTGGGGCAGCTGCGATGGAAATCTTTATGCCATTAATGCTGTTGATAGCAAACTGGTCTGGAATTATAACGCCGGCGCTATCATTCATGCAACCCCACTCGTTTTTAACGGCAAGGTATGTTTTGGCGATTACAATGGTAAGTTTTATACACTGAATGCAGAAAACGGAGAATTGGTCTGGCAGTTTAAAACGGTTGGAGACACGTATTTCCCCAAAGGCGAAATCCCCAAAGGAGCTGCGGTAGATAATGGCATTGTTTACTTTGGTAGCAGAGATTACAACATTTATGCGCTTGTTGTGCTTAATACTAAAAAACGTCCTGCACATTGATAAAGAGTGAAAAAATAGAAAGAAATTAGCATAATTATGAAAATACTTATTCAAAAAACAAAGCCAAAGGATTTTCTGATAACAGAAAACATTACTCGCGAAACATTCTGGAATTTGTTTAAACCCGGTTGCGACGAACATTTAGTTTTACATAACCTAAGGAAAAGTAATTGTTATATATCCAACCTTGACTTAGTTGCCCTATCGGAAAATATAATAGTAGGACATATTATAATTACCAATGCGAAAGTTGTAGACACTCAAAATAAGGAACATCAAGTGTTATGCGTAGGGCCAATCTCGGTGCTTCCAGAGTTTCAAAAAATAGGTATAGGAACCAAACTCTTAAATGAATCAATTGCTATTGCTAAAAAATTAGGCTATTCGTTAATGATACTATTTGGACACCCTGATTATTATCACCGTTTTGGATTTGTTAATGCGCAGAATTACGGAATTACAACAAAAGAAGGAATGAATTTTGAACCTTTTATGGCTTTGGAATTATATCCAAATGCTTTGGCAGCTGTGAGCGGAAAGTTTTATGAAGATAAAGCATTTGAAACCAATGAAGAAGAACTCAATGAGTTTGAAACACTTTTTCCAAAAAAAGAAAAAGGCAAACCCAAAATTGACATTAAACATTAGAAACAATGACACTGGAAGAATTAGGATACTATACTAAACTTGAAGAATACAGTAAAGAACAAAAACTGGATGACTTTGAGATAGGAAGAGTTATAGCAGAACATAAAGAAAGATATATTGTAAAAACTATTAAAGCTGAATTGGAAGCTGAGATAACTGGAAATTTAAGATTTTCTGCTATTAGTCGGGTAGATTTTCCAGCAGTAGGCGATTGGGTTGCATTGACAACGTATGATTCAGATTCTGCGATAATACATAAAATATTACCAAGATTCTCAACTATTAAACGACAAGCAGTTGGTCAATTCGGAGAGATTCAAATAATAGCAACAAATATTGACTATGCTTTTTTAATTCAAGCTGCTGATAGAGATTTTAATATAAACAGACTCGAAAGATACCTGACTATTTGTTATTCATCAAAAGTTAGTCCTATAATTTTGCTCAATAAAACTGACCTTGTTGATGAGCAAAAAATAAATGAGATACTGGAAAGTATTAAAATACGGATTAAAGATGTTCCAATTATTGCTATAAGTAACGAGACTCAAATCGGATACGAAACAATTAAAACGCTAATTGGAAAAGGAAAGACTTATTGTATGCTTGGCTCTTCAGGAGTTGGAAAATCAACCTTATTGAATAATCTCTCCGGCAGAAACATTATGAAAACGGATTTGATTAGTCAAAGTACTAGTAAAGGACGACATGTTACGAGCCATAGAGAATTAATTGTTCTTGAAAATGGTGGAATACTGGTTGATAATCCTGGAATGAGAGAAGTCGGAATCGTCGATTCTGCGTACGGATTGGAAACCACATTCGATATAATTTTCAGCCTATCTAAAAATTGCAAATTCAAAGATTGTACTCATACCAGCGAGATAGGATGTTTGGTTCTTGAAGCTCTTGAAAAAGGAAAGATAGATAAAAATTCTTACGAAAATTACTTGAAAATGGGAAAGGAGAAAATCCATTTTGAATCTTCAGTTGTTGAAAAACGAAAAAAGGATAAGGATTTTGGAAGAATGATAAAAAACTACAAAAAAGATATGAGTAAAATTAAGTACTAAGCGCAAAGGCTATATGCAATAAGGGTTTCAGTGGTAAGTCAAGCGTTCTACCCCGCTCAAACTTCGGTGTAGGTGGACAGGAAAGTAGCCCGCAATCCCTTACTGCATATAGCCTCAACCGTTAATAGTAGAAACTAACAAATAGAGAACTAAAAATTTTAAAACAACATGAAAATCCTATTCCTAATTATTGTTTTCCTACACGGACTTATCCATTTACTTGGATTTGTAAAAGCTTTCGGCTTTCAGGAAGTTAAAGAGTTGACTCTTTCCATTTCAAAACCGATGGGAATTGTGTGGCTGATTGTAACTGGACTTTTTCTCCTTTATGGCATCCTGTTTTTTGCGAGTACTAAATATGTCTGGCTTGTAGGACTAATTGCTGTTATAGTATCCCAGATACTCATCATTTACTTTTGGAAAGATGCCAAATTTGGAACAATTCCCAATCTAATTATTCTGTCAGTTACATTGGTGGGTCTTGGTTCGTTTTTGTTACACAGTGAGTTTACATGTCGAGTAAAAGTGGATTTTTTAGAAAAAAATACGCTTTCTACTGACATATTAACTGAAGCCGACATTGCTCATTTACCGTCGATGGTGCAAAAATATCTTTACTATACCAAGTCGGTAGGACAACCAAAAATAAAGAATTTCAGGGCTGAATTTGTCGGGGGAATGCGTTCTAAACCCGAAGACGCGTATATGAAGTTACAATCAGTTCAATACAACTTTTACCAGAAACCATCACGCTATTTTTATATGACAGCAAGTAAAATGGGACTGCCTGCAACTGGTCTGCATCTTTACCAAAACCAAACTGCCACCTTTGAGGTAAGCCTTTTAAACTGGTTTAAAGTTGTAGATGCTAAAGGAGATAAAATGAATCAGGCAGAAACGGTTACGCTGCTAAACGATATGTGTTTTATTGCCCCTGCAACATTAATTGACAGCAGAATAAAATGGGAAGTCATTGACGATACAACGGTCAACGCAATATTTAAAAATGGGAATATCAGCGTAAGTGCTGTACTCTATTTTAATGCAGAAGGTGAACTTGTAAACTTTATAAGTAATGACCGATACGACACCGACGGTAAAAAATATGACAGTTATCCCTGGGCAACCCCAGTATCAAACTACCGCTTAATAAACGGATATTTTTTGCCAAGCAAGGCAAAACTAATCTATCAGAAACCTGAAGGAGATTTTACCTATGGCGAATTAGAATACAAAAGTGTGAAGTATAATTTGACAAGATTTGAGGACTAATGATGAGATGGCTATTTTAAAGACTATTCATATCCTCTATGGAATAACATCCACTAGTGGTCTATTATATTTCTATACCTCATTTTGCTTTCCGTCGAGGACTAACGTTCGGTAATGTGCTCCTGCCAAAAACCAATAAAACATCTTAGTTTTAAAAACATATAAACCAATCAGTATGGCAATTCCAACCTCAAGAGCAAAAGAACCCGCTTCCATTTCAATCGATCACGATTTATGCATTGGATGTGGTTTGTGCGTGAACACCTGCAGCGATTTAAGCTTGAAATTAGAAAACAAAAAGGCATACAAAAGCGATACTGCTATTTTTGGTTGCATTGGTTGCGGACATTGCATGGCGGTTTGTCCAACTGATGCAATCGAAATTCATGGCAGGGAAATAAGTCCGGACGATATGTTTGATTTGCCACACAAGGAAACCGCAGCTAATTACGCTCAAATCCTGTCTCTTTATCAACGACGCAGAAGTGTTCGCCAATTCAAAGATCGAAATGTTGAACCTGAACTCATTGAAAAAATTCTTGCCGCTGCCAAAACTGCGCCTATGGGTTTGCCGCCGTCAGATGTGCATGTGATGATTTTGAACGGAAAAGAACAAACCAGAGCTTTTGCAAAAGATTTCAGCGATTTACTGGAGTCAATGAAATGGTTTGTTTCGTGGTGGTTCCTGGCTCTTATGCGTCCATTTTGGGGTAAAGCAAACGACGAAATGTTCAAAGGATTTATTCGTCCGCTTTTTAAAGTTTATCCCGAGAAAATGAAACAAAACATCAATGTAATTAATTACGATGCACCACTGGCATTGTATTTCTATGGCTCACCTTATTGCGACCCTGCCGATCCAATAATTGCAGCTACTTATGCAATGATTGCTGCTGAATCTATGGGACTTGGAACCTGCATGCTCGGTGCGGTTCATCCGTTGATTCAGAATGGAAAGAAAGCTCGTTTATTTCGGGAAAAATATGGCATTAAGTTTACTTCGCGAGAAGGGTTATTTGTAGCGTTTGGCTATCCGGCCGTGAAATATTCCAAGGGAAATAAAAGAACTTTTGCTTCGGTAACTCTACATTGAAAAAAAACTTTATCGTATGAATAAACTTCAGAATTGTATTGAAAATCAATTGGCGTTTAATGCGGGTAAAAACCTTTTTCATGAGGAAGCAATCAGTTCATTGGCATTTACCCCCGAAACCCTTGCCACTATTGAGCGTTTCGGGGCAATTGATGCAAGTACCGAAAATATGCTAATTGATTTTTTATCCAGCAGGGTACTTCAGGAATTCAGTAGGGTAAACCAATACTACTCATTTGATAAACAGAACCGAAAAGACTTACAGGATATTTACTTTGATTTATTTTCTAATATCAGAAACCCTGAGATCTCTAGGGAATTAACGGCAAGAAATCATTATTCGAACCTG